>JANNEU010000057.1:0-15356 GCA_031379035.1 Hyphomicrobiaceae bacterium
GTCGTCACGGATGCGCGTCGCCCGTTTGGGCGCGAGATTGAGCAAGGCTTTGATGGCGCCGCTGGTCTGCTCGCGGGCTTTCAACTCCAGCACTTGGCCGAGCAGCACGAGCACAGTGATGACGGCCGCCGCCTCGAAATATACGGGAACCGCGCCGCCCGCGCCAAGCAGGGCCGCAGGAAATAGCTTTGGGAACAGCGTTCCGACGATGCTGTAGATCCAGGCGACGCCGGTGCCCATGGCGATCAACGTGAACATGTTGAGGTTGCGCGATTTGAGCGAGGCCCAGCCCCGTTCGAAGAACGGCCAGCCCGCCCAGAGCACGACAGGTGTGGCCAGCAGCAGCTGAAGCCAATTCGAGGTCTGCTGTCCAAGCCATTGATGCAGCCCGCTTAGATGCCCGCCCATCTCAAGGGTGAACACGGGTACCGTTAAAGCCAGCCCGATCCAGAACCGTCGCGTCATATCGGCGAGTTCCGGATTGGGTCCGGTCTCGGCCGATACGGTCGCCGGCTCCAGGGCCATGCCGCAGATCGGACAGGTGCCGGGGCCGACCTGCCGGATTTCCGGGTGCATCGGGCAGGTGTAAATCGTGCCCTCGGGTACATCGGCCGGCGCCGCGGACGCCGGACCGAGGCCCAAATATTTCAGTGGCTCGGCAATGAACTTGGTCTGGCAACCGCCTGAGCAAAAGTAATAGGCCTTGCCGCCGTGCTCTGCTTTGTGGCTGGCGTTATGCGGGTCCACGTCCATGCCGCAAACTGGGTCTTTCACGACGTGAGCTGGGCTGAGGCGTTCCGGGGCATTGCCGACACCGAACTCGCCGCGCCGATTTTCGCCGGGCTTGGGGTGTGCGGCGGCACTATGGGTGTCTGTCATGTTTCATTCCCGGACTTACGGTCACTTGCGAGGCTCGTACTTTTGCCGTGCCCGGCCCCAGGCCGGCCGTGTCCACGATGCATCAGGTGCATGAGTGGGCAGGCGAGCAAGAGGAGAAACGGCAGCGCCGACAGCACATGCCCCGTATGCGACCACACCAACCAGCCGCCGAGGGTCGCCAGCGCGAGGCAAACCACAAGCCCGCCAGTCGATCCGAGGAATGCTCGAATGGTCATTGTTTTCTCCTTCAGGTGAGCACGGCGCGGCACCGATGGTTCAACCGATCCGTACCTCCGTCATCATGCCGGTCGCCATGTGATAGAGGTGGTGGCAGTGCAGAAACCAAGAGCCTTTGTGGTTGGCATCGAAGGCGATTGTGACAGGGGCATGGGCCGGAACGATGACGGTGTCGCGAACAGCACCAGCAAACCGCCGCCGGCCGACGCCGACGACTTGGAAATGATGCCCGTGCAGGTGCATCGGATGCATCATGGTCGTCGGGTTCATGAACGTCATCTCGACCCGTTCACCTTGGCGCACGTCAAATGGCTGGTGTTCGCCGTGAGCCCGGCCATTGATCGTCCAGCGATAGCCGGGGCCCTCGCCCAGCATGATCATAAACGTTTTGTCCGGACGTTTCGTTGCCAGCGGCTTCACCGCCCGCAACTGCGTCTCCAAGCCAAGCGTCACCATTCCCTGTGGCTTATCAGCCAGCGCCGTGAGCTTTCGTACCGTTGCGCCGACCGTCGCTAGCACTATGCCAGTGACAAACCGATCTGCCTCAACGCGCGCATAAACCGGGAACGCGCCGCCTTGTTGCGGTATCTGCAAAAGCAGATCGATACGCTGTCCGGCAGCCAAAGGATAGGATGGCTGGCTCACTTGCTGACACGGCGAACCGTCGACAGCGATGCAGCGCGATTTTAGGCCTGGAGCCGAGACAAAAAATGTCGTCGCCGTGCCGCCGTTGATGATGCGCAAACGAACGCGACCACCTTTGTCAACTGGCACAACTTCGGGGTCGTCGAATGTCCGGTCGTTGGCGAGATAGGCGTCGTAGCGAACGTCGTTAGCGTGGGTCATGGCCAACGCTTTTCGAATGGTCCCGCCGCCGACACTATGGCCAGTATGTGCGGTGCTGCTGCCGAGTTCGGCTAGAATCTCCTGCGGGGAACGGAAAGCAAAGTCGTGCAGCATGACGATGACGTTTTGAACGTCGCCAGCGTTTTTCTCGATGGCAACCATCGGGGCGGCCAGCAGCTGCTGCTCGCTCAACGCATGCGCATGCATCCAATGGGTGCCCGGCGTCAGTTCAAAATCGTGGGTGTCGACCTGTTTGATGGCAAGTGCGCCGCCATCGGGTCGCGCGCGATCCTGATCGGCTGGTGCTTTCGTCTGGCCGTGCCAGTGCATCTGTAACGGTTCGTCCGTCGCGTTCATCAGAGTGCCTGCGAATCTGTCGCCCTCCCGCGCGATCATGCCGGGCTTGCCGTTGGCCCCGAGCACGCTGAAGACTTTGGCTGCCCTTTTGCTGACCTCAATCGTGCGTGAGCCCACCGTTAGCATCGGTGTTGCCGATTGAGCCGCAGACCAAGGCATCCCGACAAGTAACGCGCCGCCAAATCCCACGCTTGATTTTAAGAAGCCCCGGCGATCAAGCGTTGATGGGCTTTGAAGTTGGCGCATGCTGTGGTCCTTCTGGCCATCCTGGCCGCGCAAATCAATTTTCAGTTATGCGCCAACATGTTTTACTCGCTCACCTCCGACACTTCTGTGAGCTTGCCGTCCATGAGCTTGAAATGGAATTTGGCACTGACCGGCTTGGCCCAAAGGTCTTTGTCCTTGAGCTCGCGCTCAAACGTCGGCACGGCGACCGTCACCGTTGCCGCATAGGTGCCGTTGCCGAGCAGCGTGCTGTTGGCCGAATAGTGCAGACCAGAGCTGCCCCACATTGGCGGCAACAGCAGTTTCATGGCTTTTTTGGTGTCCTTATTCGTGGCGGCAAAAGTTATGTTAGCGTAGGGAATGCGCGTTTTGGACTTCGGGTCCTCGAGCTTGAATTCAACATGGTAGCGTTCGTTTGCGCTCGGCGTATGCGCGCCCCACTTGGACGATTTGCCCATTTGCTTCCACATCGCCTCCGAGCCTTCGAGTTCCAATTGGAGGACCATATCTCCGGTCGCAACACGACCGATGAGGATGGCCTTTTCCAATGGGTTGGCCGCTGTGGCGAGCGCCTTGACTTTTGGCTCGGCAAGCTGCGCCATAGCACTTGTCCCAAAGAAGCACGCGACGGACGCGATAAGCAGTTGTTTCATGGCATTTCCCTTGGTCTATGATTTGGCGCTGCGGCTGTTCAAGCAACATATCAAGAGACCGGGCGTCGTGACTTGACGCCGATCAAATCGGATCAGCCTTTTTTCTTTAACCAAGCGTCAATCACCGCGATTTCTTTTTCCTGGGCGTTGATGATCTCCTGAGCGAGCTTTTTGACGTCCGCGTCTTTGCCATTGGCGAGGACAACCTTGGCCATCTCGATCGCGGCTTGATGATGCGGGCGCATCTGCTTCATGAAGTCGATATCGGCGTCGCCGGAAAAGGTGGGCATGCCCCGCATCGCTTGCATCATCGCCAACTTGTAGGCCTTGGTTGACGGGGTATCGTTGGCAGAGGGCATCATCGTCATGTCCTTGCCCTTCATATCCATCCCGGGCATCGGTGCGGGCTGCTGGGCAAGAACGTTGCCGGTGATCAGCATGCCGGCAGCGACGATCACTAGAGTACGTTTCATGGTGTTTCCTTTGAGAGTGACAAGTCGGGAAGCAGGGCAGACGAAGCGGCGAATGTTGCGCCACTTCGTTGATCATCAGCGGCCCGTTTTCAAAGTGAGATCGGGCGAAGAGCTAGAGCGGACTTACCCTCGCGGAGTTTGGTAAGACTTCGGCAGCACGCAAAGTCTTACTTCTTGACCTGCGCTGTGCTCTTGCTGTGCGCATCAGCTGACGACTTGTGGGCCGTGTCACAGCAGCTCTTCGCCTTGGTAGATTTTTCCAGCGCGGCGGAATGATTGCCCTTGCCGTGCAGCTCGGCAGCGGTTTCATGCACTTCAGCAGCGGTACGGTGGTCCTCTGCAGCTTTTGTGTGAGTGGCCATTGGCATCGGTGGTCTCCTGGTCGCGGGTTTGCGTGCAGCGACTGATCCGAACTCGGATGAGAGTGCGTCCAATGGCTGCGAGCCGTATGCTAGCCGACCGGATACTGCCCAGTGAGCTTCGGATTCTACTCAGGCGCGCCGCCTGCCGCCCGTTGCATGAGCGGCCGCGCTCGCGGGCCTTGGCGATGACCGGCGCCCTGCAATAGGCAACTGAGTAGTTTCCGTGCCTCGCACGCACGCCTAGCCGGCGGCTATGATCCAGTCTGGCAGAGGGTCGCTACGGGACGGTGTCCGCGTGTTTCAGAGGATCAGTATGTCAATGGCGGTGGCAATACACGCCGAACCGGTCGCGCCATGCCGCGACCTCGGCGCAATTCTGGCGATCAATGGCGGCTCATCGAGCATACGGTTTGCACTCTATGACCTGGGCGCGCCGCTCCGGCGGCTACTAGCCGGAAAGGTTGATCGTGTCGGTCTTAGCGGCACGACTTTGACGGTCAAGGACGCCTCGGGAGACCGGCTGGATAGTCGCGGTATCGACGCCATCGATCGCACATCAGCCGTCTCCGCTCTCCTCCACCAGCTCGAAACGCAACCAGCGTTTGCCTCGATCAAAGCCGTAGGGCACCGTGTGGTGCATGGCATGGCGCATAGCGAGGCCGAAATTGTCACGCCAGAATTGCTCGATGAATTGCGCCGCATCACGCCCTATGTCCCCGAGCATTTGCCGCTCGAGATAGAGCTGATCGAGGCCGTCCGCCAGCGCCATCCAGCGTTGCCTCAGGTCGCGTGCTTCGACACTGCTTTTCACCGCACCATGCCCCGCGTCGCCAGCCTTCTGGCGATCCCGCGACGCTACGCGGCGGCAGGCGTTCGCCGCTATGGCTTCCACGGATTGTCCTATGAATTTCTCATGGAAGAGCTTGCGCGCCTGGAAGATCCTGCGGCAATGAAGGGCCGCGTGATCCTTGCCCATCTCGGCAATGGCGCAAGTTTGGCCGCCGTACGCGATGGTTGCAGCATAGATACCAGCATGGGCTTCTCGCCAGCATCCGGATTAGTGATGGGCAGCCGCTCGGGGGATGTGGACCCGGGACTGGTCTCCTACCTTGCACGCACTGAGCACATGAGCCCCGCGGAATTCCAGGACATGATAAATCAGGCGTCCGGGCTTCTGGGTGTCTCCGAAACCAGTTCAGACCTGCGCGATCTGCTCGCGGTCGAGCGCGAAGACGTTCGTGCAGCAGAGGCTGTCGCGCTGTTCTGCTATCAGGTCAGAAAATGGATCGGTTCCTTCGCTGCGGCGCTCGGCGGACTGGACGCGCTCGTCTTCGCCGGCGGCATCGGCGAGAATTCAGCCGTCGTCCGCCAGCGCATCTGCACCGGACTTGGCTTCCTCGGCATTAAATTGAGCGGGGACCTCAACGCAACTCATGCATCGCTGATCTCAACGGATGCCGGTCGGGTCCGCGTCCGTGTCATTCGCACCGACGAAGAGCTGATGATCGCAAGGTCCGTCACACGGCTCCTCAAAATCGGTCCGCCAAAAGCCTCGAATGTGGCGGCGCAATGATGGACTTTCAGTTGGAGCGCATTGGTGTTGTGATGGAGGCGCAAGCCGGCAATGTGATGGAAGTGGGCGGCGTGCTCAATCCTGCTGCCGCACGTGGGCCAGACGGGCAACTGTACCTTTTTCCAAGACTTGTCGCTCGCGGCAACTACTCTCGCATCGGTATCGCTCGGGTACGGTTCAATGCCACTGGCGACCCTGCAGGCGTTGAGAGGCTTGGCATTGCACTGGAGCCCAAAGAAGACTTTGAAGGGGGCCAGGGTGGAGCCGGCGGGTGCGAAGATCCGCGGATAACATTTGTCGAGCCGCTTCGGCGTTACGTGATGACATACACCGCACTGTCACCACACGGTCCAAGGATCGCACTGGCGATTTCCGACGACCTCCTCAAATGGCAACGGCTAGGTTTAGCGACATTCCGACCCTATCAAGGACTTGCATTCGAAGGCATCGACAACAAGGATGCCAGCGTTTTTCCGATTGCTGTTCCAGATCCGTTTGGCCAGATGTCCATGGCACTTTTGCATCGTCCGTTGTTTCCCGGAACGCGTCCCGAGGACATGGCCAAGCAGGGCTTGCAGCGCCACGTTGATCTCGACCATGAGAGCATTTGGATTTCCTATTGCTCCACGGCGATGGACGAATGTGCGCCCTTGCATCTATGCCACTTCGGATCACACCACCGCCTTGCAACGCCCATAGCGGTCTGGGAGCGGTTGAAGATTGGCGGCGGCACGCCACCCGTGCTGACTCGGCATGGATGGCTGACGATCTATCACGGCGTAAGTGTACGATCAGACGCTCCAAGAGAGCTTTGGTACTCCGCCGGCGTTCTCATTCTCTCGAAAGAGGCACCGCACGTCATCCGTTACCGCTCCACTGAACCCGTTTTGCAACCAGAGCTACACCTCGAACGGCAGGGTGTCGTTGCCAACGTCGTGTTCCCCACCGCGATTGATCGGCGCGATGATCTGGGAACGCCCGATCGCATAGATGTCTACTACGGGATGGCCGACGCGCGAATTGGCGTCGCAAAGCTCATGGTGCCAGAAGTTCTCCCTGGCGAAGCACGCGCTGATTCACGAGAGGCGACTGTTTGAATTTGAGCGATCCCTACGATCAGGGCGCGAACGGCAAAAGGTGCCCGATGAGATCCGGACCTAAGGCAGAGAAATTGAGTGCTGAGGTTGTCCGCAACATGGATGCCTACTGGCGCGCGGCCAACTACCTCTCGGTTGGCCAGATTTATTTGTACGACAACCCGCTGCTGAGACGGCCACTTAAACAGGAGCATATCAAGCCACGCTTGCTCGGCCATTGGGGGACAACGCCGGGGCTCAATTTCATCTACATCCACCTCAACAGAGTCATCAAAGAGTTCGACCTCAGGATACTGAACATCACGGGACCCGGCCATGGCGGGCCGGGACTGGTCGCGAACGCCTACCTCGAAGGTACCTACAGCGAGGTCTATCCCAAGATTACCCAGGATGCCGACGGGATGCAGCGGCTGTTCAAGCAGTTCTCGTTTCCCGGCGGCATCCCGAGCCACGTCTCGCCGGAGACACCGGGATCAATTCATGAAGGCGGAGAGCTCGGCTATTCATTGTCACATGCCTTTGGCGCTGCCTTCGACAATCCAGATCTCCTCGTTGCGTGCGTCGTCGGTGACGGCGAGGCAGAGACCGGTGCACTCGCGACAAGCTGGCACTCCAACAAGTTTCTCAATCCTGTCCATGACGGCGCAGTGCTGCCGATCCTTCACCTGAACGGCTGGAAGATCGCGGGGCCGACGGTGCTGGCACGCGTTCCTCGCGACGAGTTGGAAACGCTTTTTCGGGGCTATGGTTACACGCCCTATTTCGTCGAGGGCGACGACCCGGCTGAAATGCACCAGTTGATGGCCGCGACGCTGGACACAATCGTCGGCGACATACAGCGCATCCAACGTGACGCGCGGACGAACGGTTTCAGCAAGCGACCACGCTGGCCCATGCTCATTCTGCGCTCGCCGAAGGGCTGGACCGGGCCCAAGGTCGTTGATGGACAACCGACCGAGGGTACGTTTCGCGCGCATCAGGTGCCGATGGGCGCGATGAGCAAGCCTGGGCACTTGGACCTGCTCGAAAACTGGATGCGCAGTTATCGACCAGACGAGTTGTTCGACGCGGCTGGCAAGTTGCGCCCGGAACTCGCTGACTTGGCACCACGTGGCGACCGCCGCATGAGTGCCAATCCGCACGCCAACGGTGGAGCCCTCCTGCGCGACCTCGATCTGCCAGATTTCAAAGACTACGCGGTTGCGGTGACAGCTCCCGGAGCTGTGAACGCCGAGGCCACACGTGTCCAAGGTCAACTCATCCGCGACGTCATAAAGCTCAACCCCGAGAATTTTCGCGTTTTTTGCCCCGACGAGACGGCGTCGAACCGCTGGGGTGCTGTGTTCGAAGCTACAAACCGATGCTCGACGGCGGAGATCATGCCCATCGACGACCATGTGGCCCCCGATGGGCGCGTGATGGAGATGTTGAGCGAGCATCAGTGCGAGGGATGGCTTGAAGGTTACTTGCTCACGGGTCGCCATGGCTTCTTTCCGTGTTATGAGGCCTTCGTTCACATCATCGACTCGATGTTCAATCAGCACGCTAAGTGGTTGAAGATGACGCGGGAGATTCCTTGGCGGCGCCCGATTGCCTCGCTCAATTACCTCCTCACGTCGCATGTCTGGCAACAAGATCACAACGGTTTTACGCATCAGGACCCGGGCTTTATCGATCACGTCGTGACTAAAAAGGCCGCCGTGGTTCGCGTCTATCTGCCGCCCGATGCCAATACGCTGCTATCGGTGACCGACCACTGCTTGCGCAGCCGCAACTACGTCAATGTCATCGTCGCCGGCAAGCAACCGGCGCCGCAGTGGCTCAATATGGATGCGGCCATCGCGCACTGCACGGCTGGTATCGGCATCTGGCCTTGGGCCAGCAGTGATGACGGCGGCGACCCCGATGTTGTCATGGCGTGTTGCGGCGATGTGCCGACACTCGAGACACTCGCCGCCATAGATCTCCTGCGGGGATACTTCCCAACACTGAAAGTCCGCGTCGTCAACGTCGTCGATCTCATGAAGCTTCAGGTCCCGAGCGAACATCCGCACGGCTTGAGCAATGCCGACTTCGATGCTCTCTTTACGATCAGCAAGCCGGTGATTTTTGCCTACCATGGCTATCCGTCGCTCATTCATCGGTTGATCTATAACCGCACCAATCACTGCAATTTCCATGTGCGCGGCTACAAAGAGGAAGGCACGATTACCACGCCCTTTAATCTGCTGGTGATGAATGAACTCGACCGTTTCAACCTCGTCGACATCGTTCTGGATCGCTTGCCCCAACTCGCCGCGCGCGCACCCCGACTGAGAACGGCCCTCCGCGATAAGCTCATCGAGCATAAGATGTACATCGAAGAACATGGACTGGATATGCCGGAAATCAGAAACTGGCAGTGGGGCGGGCCGCAATGACCGCGAAGCCCGGTTCAGGCCACGAGCGCGGGGGATTGGCGGTGAGCGCGCCTGAGTAGTTTCCGGGGCTGTCGCTAATCCTCATGTCGTTCATCCTACGCGAGATGTCGAGCCGTGACGAGCGATCGCCGCGTAGAGGAGCCGATTGCTCATGGTCACCGCGGAAAAATGTACGTCTACCGATCCGGGATTCAGTGTAACGACAGAAGGCTCTGCATCATCCCATCCGCTTCGAGGCCTCACAGAGGCTGAAGTCCAGGCCAAGTTAAGGTCGGAAGGGTACAATGAACTCCCTCACGGAGACCAGCGCACACCTCTGCGCATCGTGATCGAAGTCTTGCGCGAGCCGATGTTGATGTTCCTACTCGGCGGCGGTCTCATTTATCTGGTTTTCGGCGACCTGAAGGAGGCGCTGATCCTCCTCGCATTCGCCACCATGTCTGTTGTGATCACGGTCGTGCAAGAGAGCCGGACCGAACGCGTGCTGGAGGCTCTTCGCGACCTGACCAGCCCCCGTGCGCAGGTCATACGAGAGGGCGAGCGTAAACGTATAGCTGGCCGTGAAGTTGTGCGTGGCGATTTCATCGTCCTCAATGAAGGTGACCGTGTTCCAGCAGATGCGAAGTTGGTTCAATGTACCGACTTGCAGACCGATGAATCCCTGTTGACGGGCGAGTCAGTGCCCGTTCGCAAGATAGCGGCAGGGATCGCTCAGCACTTCGATACCCTCCGACCTGGCGGCGACGATGTCCCATATGTGTATTCAGGGTCGTTGGTTGTACGGGGCACTGCAATTGGTGAAGTCACTGCCATAGGCATACTGAGTGAGATCGGCAAGATCGGGCAGTCGCTGAAAGCGGTGGAGACGGAGCCACCGCGGCTACAGGAGCAGACGCGTCGGCTCGTCCGATTGTTTGTTATGGTTGGTGCACCGGTCAGCTTACTGGCCGTGCTGCTCTATGGGACTTTGCGTGGTGGTTGGCTTGATGCCGTGCTGGCGGGAATTGCGCTCGGCATGTCGATGTTGCCGGAAGAACTGCCGATTGTGCTTACAGTGTTCATGGCAATGGGAGCCTGGCGCATATCGCAGGCGCGGGTATTGACCCGCCGCGCATCAGCCATCGAGACACTTGGTTCTGCGACGGTGTTGTGCACAGACAAGACTGGTACACTGACGCAGAACCGCATGACGATTGCCGAGTTGCGACCGCGGGACGGCGCGAGCCTCAAGGTGAGCGAAGACACCGGCGAGAAAACACCTGATGGCTTTCATCAGTTGATGGAATTTGGATTGCTCGCCAGCGCTCCCGAGCCGTTCGATCCTATGGATAAGGCATTTCATAACTTGGGGCGGATAAGGTTAACAACTGGTCACGGTCTGCACGGCCCCGAATGGAAGCTCGCGCACACTTTCGGTCTTCGTCCTGACCTCTTGGCAGTGTCGAACGTTTGGCAGGACGGCGACGGGACGACTTTTGTCGTCGCCGCCAAGGGAGCGCCAGAGGCCATCGCAGCACTCTGTCATCTCAGCGGCAATGATCTCGACGCGGTGACCAATTCTGTTGAAGCGATGGCCGCAGAAGGGCTGCGAGTATTAGGCGTCGCCCGCGCCGCACACGAGGGTCAGAATTGGCCGGAGTCCCAGCACGATTTTGCGTTCGAGTTCCTCGGTCTCGTTGGCCTTGCCGACCCGATCCGGCCGAGTGTGCCGGTGGCCGTCAACGACTGTCGGTTAGCCGGTATCAAGGTGATCATGATCACCGGCGACTATCCTGCCACAGCCAAAGCAATTGCGCTCCAAGCAGGCATCGACGCCTCGGATGTGGTGTCTGGAAAAGAGCTTGAAAACCTCAGCGATGTGGCCCTAGCCGTGCGCGTGCGGACCGCGAGTATATTTGCGCGGATCTTGCCGGAACAGAAACTTCGAATCGTAAATGCCCTGAAGGAGAACGGCGACGTGGTGGCGATGACGGGGGACGGCGTCAATGATGCTCCCTCCTTGAAGGCGGCACACATCGGGATTGCCATGGGCGGCCGCGGCACTGACGTTGCGCGCGAGGCGTCATCCATGGTTCTGCTCGACGATGATTTCGGATCAATCGTCAAGGCAATCCGGCTTGGCCGCCGGATTTACGACAATCTGCAAAAGGCCATCGGTTTCATTTTTGCCGTGCACGCGCCTATCGCCGGATTGGCGCTGCTGCCGCTGTTGTTTGGCTTGCCAATCGTATTCGGCCCAATGCACATCGCTTTCCTGGAGATGGTGATCGATCCTGTCTGTTCGCTCGTATTCGAAGCCGAGACGGAAGAGGACAACGTCATGGGGCGGCCCCCGCGCAGCCCCGACGAGCCCTTGTTCTCAAATCAGTTGATCGGCTGGAGCCTGGTGCAGGGCGCAGTGGCGTTCGCTTTAGTTGCTACCATCTACATTGTAGCAGTCAGGCGAGGGATGCCGGAAACGGAGATGAGAGCCCTGGTGTTCTTTTCCCTGGTTATGACGATCGTAAGCCTGACTTTGATCAACAGATCCTTCAGTGCGTCGCTTTTGGTTGCGCTCCGGCGACCAAACCCAACGCTCCTCTGGATCCTTGTCGCAGTAGTTGCGATGCTGGCACTGACACTGCTTTGGCCTTTCGCGAGAGGCCTCTTCCGCTTTGGTCCGCTGCACCTGGACGATATCCTGGTGACGCTGGCCGCCGGCGCGGTCGCGCTCGTGGCACTTGAGTTTCTCAAGCCTTATTGGCGAAGCGGAGTGCAAGATCGAGTAGCACCAAGGCAACATGCTCAGAGGTAACCCGGTCCTCGCCTACCGGTTCCGACAATCCTTCTCAGTTCGTAGAGGCTCCGCGATAGCGAGCTTCGGGAAGTCACCGTGTCACGCCCCCTGAGCTGATACGGTCGCTCCATCAGCCCGGCGCCGTCCGCGCCGCGCGCATGATTTGGGAATTGCAGTGAGCATGGCGCGCACAATGAACAACCTTCGTTCATGCCCGTCGCACACCCGCGGGCTGCAGAAGACGCCGTTGAGTTCCGTGGAGCCTCAGCAGTTCTCCGAAGAGCGTCCGAGAACAATTGGAGGCTGCCGGCTTGCCTGACGGCAGCACCTAGCCCGGACTGCCGAAACGCCCCCCGCCTCAGCTCCGGTCGATATCGTTGGAGCTGCTGCGTTTCCGAAGACGGCGATCGAGTTCGATCGGCGGTTCGCAACAGAAAAGGCGTGCATCGACTATTGGATGCAAGCGCAGTGGTCCGGTGAGCCGCGCTGTGCGCGCTGCGAGAGCGCACGCCTCCGGATCGAGCAAGAGAGATGGCGTTTCGAGTGCGCCGCGTGCGTGCGGCCACCAGACGTCGCTGACGTCTGGCACTGTGCTCGAAGGCACGCGCAAACCCTTCAAGGTATGGTTCCGCGCGGTGTTCGAAGGCTCGTCGCGCCGCGCTGGCATCTCGGCGAGGGAATTGCAACGCATCCTCGGCTTCGGCTTCTACGAGACGGCATGGACGTGGCTGCACACGATCCGTGGCTCGCTCGTCCGGACAGGACGCGAGAGGCTCGACGACAACGTTGAAGTTGGTGAGGCATTTGTCGGCGGCAAACGCTTGGGAAAGTCCATGGTGCTCGTCGCCACCCAAACGACGGAAGACTTCGCCTCGCCCACGCGTTCACAAATGATGCTGAGACATTGAAGGTGTTCGCCGATGCCAATGTGGCCGACGACGCAACTGTCACCAGTGACGAACACGCGGGCTACAACGCGACGAGCCTGGGAGATCGTAGCCACGACCGGCAAGTGGAATCCAACGCCGAGCAGGCCGAACACGACACACTCCAGCGCGCGCACTCGGCGGTATCGATGCTGAAGCGCTGGCTCATCGGCCCCCACGCAGGTGAAGTAAAGCCGCGCCACCTGCAAACCTATCTCGACGAGTTCGCTTTCCGCTGGAACAGGCGCAACACCATCGGCGTCGGCCGCATCTCGGCACGCACAATCGAGATGCTCGTGTCAAAACCGAAACGCACCATGCGAGATATCGTCGAAGGAGCCCGACCCTACCCGCTGTTTCAGCCCGTAAAACAAGAACTGCCGGAGCGAGAGGGATACGTATATCACAGCCTGCAAACGACACGACAGTTTCCTGCAGCAGAAGTCAGAAAGCACAATTCTGATCGAAAACGTCTTCAGCCACGCACGCGATCTTTGCCAAATGGCAAGTTCGATCGCCTGTTCACCGAGGTACAACGCACTCAGCTCCAGCCCCTTTGGCTGAGAGCTGATCGCGCCGTCCGCATTTCACTTACCAGTTGTTGTAATGCCAAGCCCGGTTGCGTCGATCATACCAGCCTTGACGGGAACCTTCATTCCGCCAGGCGTAGTCGCGGCTGGGCCGATTCGGTCGGCAGAGGACCAGCCTGCCAGCGCCGAGGTCGACCACCCATCGGCCACCTTGCCATGCACAATTGTTGTTATACCGCCAAGAGGCAACGAGTTCGGTTGGCATTGCAGTGGCGGCGGCGTCAGTTGTGGGCACGGGTAGCGCGATAGCGGATTGTGCCGATAGCGCGAGTAGTGCGAGTCCAGCGATGGCTTTGGTGTTTCGCATAGGTCACTCCTTACCTTTGTTGATGTCTGAGGAACGCAGGATTCGCAGGAAAGTTCCGTACCGGAGCGCAGGTCTGTCCCCATCACTTCGGAAGCACGCCAATCAAACGCTTCGCTTCCGGGAACCTGAATACGCACGACCATCCGCCGCTTTCAGCCATCGATATGGCACGGGCTGCGTGCACACTGCGGCGCAAACAAGATTCGGGATCATCGCGGCGAGATTGGTGCGGTTGTTGAAGCGCCATTCGAACTCGGCGAGGAAGCGACCTCCATGTTTGCGGCGGACGGCACGGTAGGTGCCGACCAGCGCGCTCTTGATATTGCCGAGGATCGTGTTGATGTTTTTGAACGTCGGGGGCTTGGCGGCCCGATAGCCCTTGCCCGTGACCTGAACGACGTGGTGGCAGCCCGCGTCGACAAACCCTCGAAAGCCCGACAAGCCGTTGGTTACCACCGTCGATCCCGGTACGACGACGCGCTTCGCCAGCGACACGATACGTTTGCGTTTGAAGCGTGCGATGCGCTTAAGCCTGATGCGCTTGGGTTTGCCGTCCTCGGTCGATTGCGTCGTGCCAAGACGCCGCCCCAGTTCGATCGACGAGATCCATTGCTTGGACTGCGTGAGCTGATATATGGCGCGAAATCACGTCGTCAGCGGCACTTTGGTCTGGTCGAAAATGGTGCCCGCGGTGAGTGACGTCTGCCGGCGGCAGGCGTTACACTGAAACAGCTCGCGGGGGCCAACGATGCAGTGCGCGCGACCATCACACTTCGGGCGGAGAAATCCCTGCGGCCACCGCCACGACTTTACCATCGCGCGACACGGCTCCTCCGTACCGTAGAGGGCCACGAAATCAGCCTCAGCGAGGCCCTTCTGGAACTGCACCCGATTGCGAGCCATCGCCATCTCCCTCAAATCACCGGCAAATTCGCCGATGAGCAAGGCAATGTGAAGGCTTATGGTGGTGCGTAATAAGGTCCGCGAACGCCTCGTGTGAAAGCGTGTTATCGCGAACTTCCTTCAGCAGTAAGACGATACTTATCGCATCGCGATCACTGATTGCGGTGCCTAAGGGCGCGTGTATAGCGGTCGCCAACACGGATGACTGCAACGTGGGTGCGCCAGGGACCGACGAGCTTGACGGCGCTCAGCCTAAGTCGAATGAACCAAGGCGCTCTCCGACGCATTTACTCGCTTCAACGGTAACGAGAGTCCGCCAATCAAGCTCTCAGGTTTGTTCACCGACGCTGCGTCGATCCCGGGTCCATAGCGCGGGCCCTCGATGAGCTGAATCATAGCGCGTTGAGTTGCTCTAGACCTTCTCAACATCGGTAGTCGCATCGGGGACCCGACTCAGAAAAAGTTGTTTTGCGCGAACGACTTGAACTGAAGAGAGGATGCTCCCCGATGCCGACAGAGTGTAACCGGGATTCATTCGATTTTGGAACCGTCGAGCGGCGCAATGTTGTGGGTGCGTTTGATGGCGGCATGATCACCTCGGATGCGGGCGCGCTGCTGCTTGGCCAGACAGAAAAGGCGATCCGCCTCGTGTCGCGGCTCGCCGATTGTTTCCAGGATGGCCGCAATCCATCGTTCGTCGTGCACCAGCTTCCAGCGATGCTCCGCCAGCGC
>JANNEU010000066.1:0-5965 GCA_031379035.1 Hyphomicrobiaceae bacterium
AGACCTGTTGGGCAACGCTTTGCGCCGTATGATTGACGACAAGGGCATGTCCAAGCGGGCCGACGCGCTCGGTCAATTGATCCGGACAGAGGATGGCGTGGCCGCCGCAGTCGAACAGTTCGCGCAATTGTGATTGGTGCCAGTCAGACCAAAGCGTTAGCCCGCTTCATCCACCGCTTGTCCATCATCACGTGGATGCCTTTGTTGCCGTTGACGACTTGGGTGACGCGGACGTCGGCGGCGAGGCTGGCGAGGGCGTAGGCTTCCTGCCGGGTGATGCCGACGTGGGCTTCGATGACGTCGAGCATCTGGCGCAGCGCAAGGGTCACGCAGCGGTCGAGATCAGGATCGAACGCCATGGTGATCATGTGCGTTGGCGTTTCGGCACGCGGCCATTCGAGGTTCAGGTCGTCGCGCACGTGGAGTTCGAAGGTGCCGATGAGGCCGGTTTCGATGGCCGTCACGCAGACTTCACCATCGCCTTGCACGCCGTGGCCGTCGCCAACTGAAAACAACGCGCCATCGACATGAATGGGAAGATAGAGCGTCGTGCCGGCGACCAGTTCCTTGTTGTCGAGATTGCCGCCATTGCGGCGCGGCGGCAGCGTCGAGATCTTGCCCCAGGCGGGCGGCGGCGCGGTGGCCATCACGCCGAAGAACGGTTTCAACGGCAGCTCGAGGCCCCAGGGCAGGCGGCCGGTCATCGCCGCGCGATCAAGCGGGATGTGCATCAGGTGCATCTCGGCGAAATCGTCGGGCAGCGCGCCCGACAAGGGCTTGGAGAAGTTGAAGCCCCAGTCGTAGTGCAGGTCGATCTGTTTAATGCGGACTTCGAGGACTTGGCCCTTGCGCGCGCCGCGGATGGCGACGGGGCCGGTGCACATATGACCGGGCAGGATGGGATGCAGATGAGCGTGCACATCGGCCAGCGCGGCCGGGATGTGCAGCGGTGGCGGCGGCATCACGTCGCGTCCGCCGGAGACGGTGGAAATCGTAACCGTATCTCCACTGTCGACGGTGATCTGCGGCGGCAGCGCCGCATCGAAGTAGCCCCAGTGGACAGTCTTGGCGCTGGCGTCGAGGCGGTGGGATTTGGGCATGAGCTTTCGTTATCTCATACTTCGTCATGCCGGCGTCGTGCGCAGCACGCGGAGCGTGACGGCCGGCACCCACGACAAATTGGACAATGCTCTGTCGGTTGCCGTGGGTCCCGGCCTGCGTCGGGATGACGAAAAGTTCGAAGGGTCAGTAAGGTCCGAAAGGACGCCTACTTTTTGAATGCCGCCAACACGGCGTCGCCGTCGGCACCGGCTTTTTTGAGCCAGCTGGCGGTGAGGTCTTCGCCGTATTTCTTGAGGCCGGCGGAGAGGTCGGCTGACGGCGGCTGCACCTTCATGCCCTTGGCCTTGAGTTCGCCGAGATACCAGACGGCTTTTTCTTCGGCAGTTTTCCAGCCACGGACTTCGGCTTCCTTGCCGGCTTTCAAGAGCGCGTCCTGCTGGTCTTTCGGCAGTGCGTCGAAGGCTGCCTTGTTGACGAAGGTCAGGTTCTTGGGGATCCAGGCTTGCGTGTCATAGAAGTGGGTGAGGCTTTCCCAGGTTTTGCTGTCGTAGCCGGTAGAGCCCGATGAGATGTAACTTTCGACGACGCCCGTCGCGAGGGCTTGCGCCAGTTCGGCAGCCTGGATGGTGACGGGCTGTGCGCCGGCCATTTCGGCGATGCGCGCGGTGCCGGCGTTATAGGTGCGGAACTTCAAACCCTTCAGATCGGCGACGGAGTTGATGTCCTTCTTGGTGTAGAGCCCCTGCGGACCCCAGGCGACAGTGAACAGCAGCTTCAAGCCCTGTGCCTCAAGCTTCTTCTCGATGAACGGCCGCGCGGCCGCATCAAGCTTCTTGGCGTCGGCGAAGCTGGTGGCGAGGAACGGCACGGTGTCGGCCCCGAACAGCGCGTCTTCGTTTTCGTGGATTGAGCCGAGCACTTCGCCGATCTGCGCTTGGCCAGAGGCGACGGCGCGCTTGATCTCCGGCGCTTTGAACAGCGAGGCGTTGCCATGAACGGTGATGTCGAGCTTGCCACCGGTGGCGGCGTTCACGTCTTTGGCGAACTGGACGAGATTCTCCGTGTGGTAATTGCTGGTCGCGTAGGCAGCCGGCAGGTTCCATTTGGTTTGCGCGGACGCCAGGCCGGTGGTGCCTGCGAGGGCTGCGGCTGAGACAAGACCCAGCAAAGTGTAACGGCGGTTCATGTGTGTTTCCTCCAAGGCAACTTTGACGACGCGACGAGTGCGCTATTTGATCTTGATCGTTTCCGGGAACACGTAGTTGGGTACGACCAGCACGATCTCCGGAAAGAAGGTAATGATAACGACGGCGACGTTGAGCAGAAGAAAGAACGGAAACGCCGCTTTGGCAACGGTGAAGGTGTCTTTTCCGCTCATATTCTGCAGCACGAACAGATTGAAACCCACCGGCGGCGTGATCTGCGCCATTTCGACGTGGATGATCAGATAGACGCCGAACCAAACGAGGTCGAAGCCAGCCTTCTCCACCATTGGCAGCACAATGACAGCCGTTAGCACGATCATCGAGATGCCATCGATCAGACAGCCCAGCACGATATACATCACCGTGAGCGCCAGCACGAGGGTGTGACGGTTGAGGTTTTGACCATCCACCCACTCGGCAAGCGCCTTGGGAATGCCGGTATAGGCCATGGCGGCGGTGCAGAAGGCGGCACCAGCGAGGATCAGCATGATCATGCAGGTCAGCCGCGTCGCGCTCATGACGCTTTCGTAAAAGCCATCTTTCGTAAGCGTGCCGCCCCACCAGGCGAGCGCCAGCGCGCCAACGACGCCAAACGCGGCACACTCGGTGGCGGTGGCAAAGCCAAGCACCAGCGACAGGAAGACCAAAGCGATCAGCAATAGTGCCGGGATGAGTTTGCGCGACTGATCGATCTTGGCCAGGAACGACATCGGCGGGTCGCGCGGTGGCGTCTTGGACGGATTGAGCAGTGACCAGAGAATAATGTAGCCGGAGTAGAGCGCCATCACGAGCGCGCCGGGCAGAAAGCCACCGAGGAAGACTTTGAGCACCGAGACGTTGGCGGTCACCGCATAGACCACCATCGGGATCGATGGGGGGATGAGCAGGCCGAGCGTGCCCGAACCGGCGAGCGAGCCAAGTGCCATGCCTTCGTCGTAACCGCGTTTCTTGAGCTCCGGCAGCGCGATCTTGCCGATGGTCGCACAGGTGGCGGCCGATGAACCCGACATGGTCGCGAAAATCCCGCAGCCGACGACGTTAACATGCAGCAGGCGACCGGGCAGCCATTGCAGCCACGGCGCTAACCCGCGGAACATTTCTTCGCTCATCTTGGTGCGGAACAGGATTTCGCCCATCCAGATGAACAGCGGCAGCGCCGCAATTTGCCAGCTGGCGGCGCTGTCCCAGACGCGGGTGGCCAGCACGCCGCCAATGGGAATGTTGGTCGTTAGCACCATGGCGATGAGGCCAACGATGGCCAGACCGATAGCGATCCAGACGCCGCTGGCGAGAATGCCCAGCAGCGCAAGCAGCAGGACGATGGCAAGAGTGGTGAGTTCCATAGCCGTCAGACGCCCCCGCCTTCAGCCACGCGGGCGAGCAGTTCTTCGGTGGTTTTAGGCGGCGGCTTTTCGAAGCTCAAAGGATTGCCACGGAGCACGTGAACCAACTCGTCGACCACCGCGACGGTCAAGAGCACAGCGCCAGCGAGGAACGAGAGCTGCGGCAGCCAGATGGGAACGGCGATAACACCGTTCGACATTTCGTTGGTCATCCGGGAGACGCGGACGAAATCGAAGGCATGAAAGGTGAAATAAACCAGGAAAGCCAGAGTGATGGAGAGGGCGAAGAGTTCAGCGACACGCTTAGGGCGGCCGCTCAGTTTTTCGAGCAGCAGGCCGACGCGGATCATTTCGCCGCGTTTGAAGGTGTGCGCCAGCCCCAGGAACGTCATGGCGGCCATGGTCCAGGAGGCGAAATCAGTGCCATCGGGGATATTGACGCCGAACTCGCGGCCGACGGCCATGAACATCATCAGCGCCAGCGTTGCCACAAGGCACGCACCAGCGGCGTATCCCGACCACAGATAGAGCCGGTCCAGAGTACTGCGCATGCAAAGCCCCCACGCGGTGCCACGGGCGGCACCGTACTTCCCTCAGCCTGCGCGAGATCGTGGTGGGGAAGGTGCCGGGTGTCAACACGCCGAGGGCCTGCCGCCTGTGCAGTGCGGCCAGCAAAGCGGGCAGGTCAGCAAGAGTGGGATCTGGCCGGGGCGCGGCACCTCGTGCGTCGCGGAAACGGTCTGGGCTTGATTGTGGCGTGTGGCGGCATATTTGCTATCTCTGGATGCCATGGGACGGCCACGCTGGCCACACAGTTGGGCCCGATAGTATAAACATGGTGTAGACCGGAATAAGCCCTGGCCAGGTCCTGTAGACGCACGGCTGCGGTCCTGAACATATGCCCTACGTTCCCTTTTTGGTGCTCCACTATGCCTCATCCATTCGTCATGCCGGCGAAGGCCGGCACCCACGACAGGCGGGAGACTCGTCGGCACTTTGCCGTGGGTCGCGGCCTTCGCCGGGATGACGAAAAGAGGAGTGTGCGTGCCGGTGTTGTGGTGTTGACCCTCGCCGGGTTTCTGGCGGCGCAGGTTCCGGTGGGATTGTTGACGCCGGCACTGGCGCAGTCGGCTTCCCTCTCCCGGGTCGAATATGAGGCCTGTCAGGCGCGGGACGAGGGTGCGTTCAAAGGGGCCATCGAGAAGCTGACTTTGGCCGGAATGACCAAAGGCCTAGCGAACGTCGACTACCTGTCGGTGGTCAACGAGGAATGGCGCAAGACCAACATGAGCGATGTGATCGACCGGCAGGTCGATCAGGCCATCACCGAGGTGGCTGACGAGAACAGCATGTGGTCGAAGGCGACATCGATTTTCTCGAGCGATAAGTCCAAGGAACTGGCGACGACCGTCTCCGAACGCGTGTTCAAATCCGAGGGCATGAAGCGGTCACTGGAGAACCTGGCCGGTGGCGTCGGTGGCGCGCTGGGCCGGCGCATCGAGCTGGCGTCGTCGGACACAGCAGAGCCTGCGATGCAGTGCTTGCAGGCGTTTCTCGGCCCACGCTACGGCGCGACGATTGCGCGCGTGGTGTCAAAGGACGCCGGTAAAGAGTTCCAGATGGACCCCGATAAAGCGCGTGCGGGTGTTTCGACCGGACAAGTCGTGAGTGACAACGCTGGCGGCATCGCAGGCGCAATCATTCTGATCGTGCGGCGGCAGCTGGCCAATATGGCGTCGCGCGTCGGCACGCGCATTGTCGGCTCGATCATGTCGCGGCTGGTCGGTGCGGTGGCGGGTGGCGTCGGCGCGGTGCTGATCCTGAAAGACGTGTGGGATTTCCGCAATGGCGTGCTGCCGATCATTGCGACCGAGATGAAATCGAAAGAGACCAAGGACAAAGTCCAGGTTGAACTCGCCAGCGCCATGAAAGAGCAAATCGGCGAGAACCTGAAAGAAATCGCCGCCAAGACGGCCGAACGCGTCGTCGACGTATGGCAGGAGTTCAAGCGGGCGCACGCGAAGGTGCTTGATCTGGCGGACAAAAACGCGGCGTTCAAAGCGTTCCTGGAAAATCTGAAGCCGGAGGCGCTGCCGCGGCTGGATGAGATCGTGTCGTTGTTGCTGAGCACCGAGGGCGAAGCCGGCATTCTGAAGCGGCTCGACGACGGCTCGCTGAATACCGCGGTGAATGTGATGCCAGCGGCGGCATTCGAGATCGCACGCGAGAGCAAATCCATCGAGACCGCGCTGCAGTGGAGTGCATGGGCCGGTGAGCGGTTGCCGATTGTGGTGGAGTACGAGATCCACAAGCGCGCGAAGGCGCAGAGCTTCACAGCCGCGAGTTTGAAGCAAC
>JANNEU010000084.1:0-6441 GCA_031379035.1 Hyphomicrobiaceae bacterium
CAGATCAATCTGGCCGATGCGCAAAAACAGATGAAAGACGCCAAGGTCGGTGATCTGATCGCTGAAACCTTGCCGCCCCTGGATTTCGGCCGCGTCGCCGCCCAGAACGCCAAGCAAGTGATCGTGCAGAAAGTGCGCGAAGCCGAGCGTGACCGCCAATTCGTCGAATACAAGGATCGCGTCGGCGAGATCGCCAACGGCACCGTCAAGCGCGCCGAATACGGCAACGTGATCGTCGATCTCGGCCGTGGCGAAGGCATCATCCGCCGCGACGAAATGATCCCGCGTGAAAACGTGCGCCTCGGCGACCGCATCCGCGCTTACATCTACAACGTCGAGCGCACCCAGCGCGGCCCGCAGATTTTCCTCTCGCGCGCCAAGCCTGAGTTCATGGCCAAGCTGTTCGCGCAGGAAGTGCCGGAAATCTACGACGGCATCGTGCAGATCAAGTCGGTCGCCCGCGACCCCGGCAGCCGCGCCAAGATCGCTGTGATCTCCAAGGATAGCTCGATTGATCCGGTTGGTGCTTGCGTCGGCATGCGCGGCCAGCGCGTGCAGGCCGTGGTTGCCGAACTGCAGGGCGAGAAAGTCGACATCATTCAGTGGAAGCCGGATGCGGCCGAGCTGATCGTCAACGCCTTGGCGCCTGCCGAAGTCAGCAAAGTGGTGCTCGACGAAGATACCAACCGCATCGAAGTGGTGGTGCCCGAATCGCAGCTGTCCCTCGCCATCGGCCGCCGTGGCCAGAACGTGCGACTTGCCTCGCAGTTGACCGGCTGGGATATCGACATCCTGACCGAGACCGAAGAGAGCGAGCGCCGCCAGAAAGAATTTGCGTCGCGTTCAGGCCTGTTCATGGAAGCCCTCGACGTCGACGAATACATTGCCCAGCTGCTGGCCACCGAAGGCTTCGAAACCATCGAAGAAGTCGCCTTTGTCGATCCCGGCGAAGTCGCCCGCATCGAAGGTTTCAACGAGGAATTTGCGGCCGAGCTGCAGTCGCGCGCCAAGGACTACCTGGAGCGCATCGAAACCGATCGCGATAACAAGCGCAAAGCTTTGGGCGTGTCCGACGACCTCGCGAAGATCCCTGGCATCACCACCGCGGTGATGGTCGCCCTCGGCGAAAACGGTGTCAAAACCGTTGAGGATTTCGCCGACTGTGCCACCGACGACCTCGTCGGCTGGACCGAGCGCAAGAAAGAAAAAGATGCCGAGGCTGTCCGCCACAAAGGCTTCTTCTCGGGCTTCGAGTTCAGCCGCCAGGAAGCCGAGGAGATGATCCTGCAGGCGCGCGTGCTGGCCGGCTGGATCACGCAGGAAGACGTTGAAAAAATGAAGGCTGACGCCATTGCGGCAGCAGAGGCTAAGGCTGCGGCAGATGCCGCAGCTGCGGCCGAGCCCAAAGCCTGACTTGGCCATGGCCGGAGGACCCCACACACGTGACGGATGGCAGACAATCGACAACGGCCGATGAGGCCGGCGCTGCACCCGCAGCGTCGGACCGCGACTTGTTGTCTCTGGCTGCACCAGAAACCGTCACCGATGAGGGGCCTGCGAAGGGAAAATCCGACCCCGGCCGCGTCCGCCTGTGCATCGTCACACGGACCGAATTGCCAGCCTCCCAGCTCATCCGTTTCGTCGCCGCCCCAGATAATGGCATCGTCCCCGACCTTGCCGCGCGCTTACCGGGCCGCGGCGTCTGGGTTACGGCCACCCGCGCTGCCGTGCTGGAAGCCGTCAAACGGGGGCTGTTCGCCAAAAGCTTGAAACGGCAGGTCAAGGCCGATAAAGCGTTGGCCGAACTGGTGGAAAATCTGCTGGTGGCAGAGATGCGCCAAGTTTTGGCGCTCGCCAACAAGGCGGGACTGGTCACAACCGGGTTCTCGAAAGTCGAAATCAGCCTGGAACGGGGCGCGGCCATCGCCCTGATCAGCGCGAGTGATGCCAGTGCCGACGGCACCGGCAAGCTCGCCCGCAAGTTCACGGCCATCCAGACCGCCGCCGGCCGGGACGCGCCCATCCTGCGACAACTCACAAGTGCGGAATTGGGTTTGGCCATGGGCGGGTCAAATGTGATACATGCTAGCGTGACCAAGGGTAGACTGGCTCAGCGCTTTATCGGTTGCTGTCAGCGCCTGGACATTTATCGCATGAATTCTGACGACAAGAGCCTCGCTGAGGCGGGCTCTCGTTCGAGCATTGGTGCGCCGCCGGAAACACCGGCGCGCGATCCAGGCGAGCATGACCACACCGAGCCTCACCGCAGCGCGGACGGCAACCGGAATACGAACTCAGATCAGGCAGGTACGGATCACGCATGAGCGATATCAAGGAAACCGGTGACAAGACGATGCGCGCAGTGCCAGCGGCCCCCGCCGGTGCACCAGCCAGCGGCGCGCGCAAGACGCTGACGCTGACGCGGACGGTCGAGCAAGGTGCCGTGCGGCAGAACTTTGGCCAGGGCCGGTCCAAGTCCGTTCAGGTCGAGGTCAAGAAAACCCGCAAGCTGGCCAAGCCCGGCAGCCCGGGTGAGGATGATCGCGCCGAACAGGGCGCAGCGCCGGTCAACAAACTTGGTGGCCTCTCAAACAGCGAGATGGACAAGCGGCTTAAGGCCCTTGAAGCCTCCAAGGAGCGCGACGAGACCGAAGCCCGCGATCAGATGCTCGCCGATGAACAGCAGCGCCTTGCCGACGAAGCCGCCAACGCCGAACAGGTTGCCAAAGCCAAGGCTGAAGCCGCCGCACGCGCAGCGCACGCTGCAGCCAACGGTCTTGAACCGCCCGTCGAAGCGCCGAGCGCCGCTGCCGCCACGCCGGCACCAGCAGATGCTCAGGCTGCAACGGCGGCGGCCGCCGGGGCTGCAACAGCCACCGCCGCCAGTGCCGCGCGCGCCACGCTGACGAAACCCGCTGGCGCTGTTCCAGCGGCGGGAACCACCGCCGCACCGGCAGCCACCGCCGGCACTCCAGTCGTCAAAACCGCCAAACTCGGTGCCGCCGCCGAAGCGATCAAGCGGACCGATGCTGCAGCCCGCCGCCCCGGTGCGCGCCCCGACCAGGTTGAGGACGACGACGTCCGCATGGTCAAAAAGGGCGGTATCAAGATCATGGTCAAAGCGCCCGTCAAGGCGCCGGAAGACAAGAAAGAGCGCGTTCGCCTCACCATCAACAACGCGTTTGACGAAAACAGCCGCGAGCGTTCGCTGGCCTCGTTGCGCCGCAAGCGTGAGCGCGAAAAGCTCAAGGCCATGGGTGTGCCGCAGGCGCGCGACAAGGTCATGCGCGAAGTCATTATCCCGGAGGCGATCACTATTCAGGATCTCTCCAACCGCATGACGGAACGCGCCGTCGACATCATCAAGCTGCTGATGAAGCAGGGCGTGATGCACAAGATCAACGACGTGATTGACGCCGACACGGCCGAGCTGATCGTGACCGAGTTCGGCCATACGCCGAAGCGGGTGTCGGAAGCCGACGTCGAAAAAGACTTCATCGCCGACAAGGACATCGACGACTCCCAGGAGCAGCGCGCACCCGTCGTCACCATCATGGGCCACGTCGATCACGGCAAGACGTCCCTGCTCGACGCGATCCGCTCGACCAACGTGGTCTCTGGTGAGGCTGGCGGCATCACCCAGCATATCGGGGCCTATCAGGTCAAAACCCCGCTTGGCGATTGGGTCACCTTCATCGATACACCAGGCCACGAAGCGTTCACCGCCATGCGCGCCCGTGGTGCCAAGGTGACGGACATTGTGGTGCTGGTGGTGGCCGCCGACGACGGCGTCATGCCGCAGACCATTGAAGCCATCAACCACGCCAAAGCTGCCGGCGTGCCGATGATCGTGGCCATCAACAAGATGGATAAGCCGCAGTCTGACCCCAACCGTGTCCGCACCGAATTGCTCCAACACGGCGTCGTGGTCGAAGCGATGTCCGGCGATGTGCTCGACGTGCCGGTTTCGGCCGTCAAGCGCACCGGTCTCGACAAGCTGCTTGAAGCGATCTCGCTGCAGGCCGAAATTCTGCAGCTGAAAGCCAACCCGGATCGCACGGCCGAAGGCTACGTCATCGAAGCCAAGCTCGAACGCGGCCGCGGCCCGGTCGGCACCGTGCTTGTCCAGCGCGGCACCTTGGATGTCGGCGATATCGTCGTGGCCGGTCAGGCGTGGGGCCGCGTCCGCGCGCTCCTCGACGACAAGGGTCAGCCGGTGCCGTACGCCGGACCGTCCGTGCCGGTTGAAGTCTTAGGCTTTGATACCGCGCCCGAGGCCGGCGACCAGTTCGCCGTGGTCGAAAGCGAACAACGCGCCCGCGAAATCACCGACTACCGTATTCGTAAGCGCCGCGACACCTTGGGTGTGAGCACCTCGCGTACGCTTGAACAAATGATGCAGCAGCTCAAAGACACCGGCCGGAAGGAATTCCCGCTCGTGGTCAAGGGTGACGTACAGGGTTCGGTCGAAGCCATCGGTGGCGCACTGGCCAAGGTCGGCAACGACGAAGTGTCCGCGCGCATCATCCACAACGGCGTCGGCCAGATCACGGAATCTGACGTCGGTCTCGCGAACGCATCAAAGGCGATCATCATCGGCTTCAACGTGCGTGCCAATACGCAAGCCAAGCAGATGGCCGACCAGCTCGGCATCGAGATCCGCTATTACAATATCATCTACGATCTCGTCGACGACGTGAAGGGCGCCATGTCGGGCCTCCTCGCGCCGACCAAGAAAGAAAACTTCCTCGGCTACGCAACCATCAAGCAGGTCTTCAATGTCTCGAAGGTCGGCAAGATTGCGGGTTGCATGGTCACGTCCGGCAAGGTGGAACGTGGCGCCAAGGTGCGTCTGCTGCGCGACAAGGTCGTCATCCACGAAGGCACGCTGTCGATGCTCAAGCGCTTCAAGGACGACGCCAAGGAAGTGCCGAATGGCCAGGAGTGCGGCATGTCGTTTGCCAACTACCAGGACATCCGCGAAGGCGACGAAATCGAGTGCTTCAACGTCGAGATCATTCAACGGTCGTTGTGATGACGGGGCGTCTGTAACTCTATGCAGCCGCAGGATTTCCATCTGACCTATCGGTTGGTGCCAACAGATCTTCTTGCGATGCTACGCACCAGGCGGCGGCATCGGTCGAAGGTCACCGCCGGCCTTCGGATCGCTCTTCATGCCGTGATATTGGCCATGGGCGTTTACGCCCTGTCCGAGTGGTGGAAGACGGGTGGATGGTTTGATCTCGGGATAGTGGCGTTTTTGCTGTTGTCGCCGTTGCTTGTGCCGCTCGCCGAACGATTGTCGTACCGGCGAGTTTTTGACAAACAGCGGCTTGGGACAACGGACATTCGCTTTGCGGCTGGCATTGCGGGCGTCGACGTCGAGGCCGCAACAGGCCGGAGCCATTTCCCGTGGACTGCGGTGAGCCGGGTCGACACAAGCGCGGAGCATGTTTTCTTGTGGCTCCATACCTACATGGCGGTCATCGTTCCGAACCGCGCGTTCGCCTCCTCAGCCCAGGCCGAAGCCTTCGCTGCGTACGCAAAATCGCACGCGTCGGGCCCGGCGCTTTGACGGAATGGTGGTCCAGTGTGACCATCGGCAAGAGTAGTCCGGCAACGGAGCCATCAGTCTCGCGCCGTATGCTGTATTCTGTTGTTGGCCCTCCGTTCGCTCGACACTCGCACCAAAATGGCGTTTGATCTTAGTGAGTGTTTTGCCAACAGGAGGAGCGCATGGGTGAAATGCGAAGCGCCTTGCGCGCCACCCTCGAACAGTTCCACGCCTTCCGCGACGAGCGCCCGAAGGAAGAGAAGTGGGAACTGATCGATGGGATGATGGTCATGATGCCGCCACCAGCGCTGGTTCACCAGCGCATTGCACGCAATCTCGAAACTCTTCTGAATACCCAGCTCGCGCTTGTGCGCCCGGAGTGGCAAGCTGATCGCGAGATTGGCCTCCTGCTCCCCGATGACGATCGATACAATCCGGAGCCGGACGTCACTGTCATCGAAACCGCCATCGATCTCGGCCAGATATATGCGACGGAATTCTATTTCGTCGGCGAAGTTCTCTCGCCCAACGATAAGACCACCATCCTTGACCTGAAGCGCGACTTTTACACCAGCCACGCGCCTTGCCGTGGCGTCATCTTCGTCGCGCAAGATCGCGTCTTTGCGCGGCTGATCACGCGGGTTGGCAGCGGCTGGCAAGACCAGACGCTCGACAATCCGAGCGCTGTCATTGAAATCCCCGACATCGGCCCTATCGGGTCGCTCGGCGAACTTTACCGGCACACGCCGCTCATGCCCATGGCCTGAGACGCGCAAGGAGCGCTGGCGTTTGATGTTGCTGATTTCAGTTTTGCCGATGAGACATGCCAACAAAGCGCCGTCGCTGGATGCGAAGTTCTTTTGACCACCACACGCGACCGCTTGCTG
>JANNEU010000340.1:0-2302 GCA_031379035.1 Hyphomicrobiaceae bacterium
TCAAACAATGATCCGCACATCAGCCCAGTACTGTAATATCCGTTGCATGCCCCCGCAACCACTGAGACTTGAATACGGGATAGTGGTGTCCCGTCTTTGTTCTTAAATCCCTGGGAAATAGCCAGGATCGTGGCCAGCTCCCCGTGAAGTTCCAGGGTCACCTCGCCGCGTTTGGCCGCCGGGAATACTTTTATCGTCTTGATCATGGCCCGCAGGTCGGCTTCGCTTCGGCTGCCACTTTCGGATCGGCCAGTTCGGCCTGCAGCCGGACGACCACGTTTCGATAACGCTCGGCCACGTTAGGGTGGATGATCGGCATCGGCGGCTCAGCCGGCAACCGATCCAGAGCCAATTTTTCCGCCTCAAGTGATTCGAGACGCTCTTTTGTAGACGCGGTGATAATGCCGCGTTCGATGGCATCGATCATCCCGCCGATCTTGCGGTTAACGTCGACCAATTGTAAGCGGGCCAGCCGCCCCACCTGGACGTGCTCTCAGACTGGCCTTTTGACGTAGAACCAGGGCATCAGCTCTTCGATGCGGGAGGCTGGCCAGCGGTTGACCAGTTTCGTCAGCACGTCAGTCAGCCAGGCAAGCGGATCTTCGCCGTGGAGTTTGCATGTTTCGAGAAGCGACGCAGTGATAGCCCAGTTCTTGGCGCCATCGTCGTGGCCGGCAAACAACGCGTTCTTTCGCGTCAGTGCGAGACCGCAGATTGAGCGCTCGACGCAGTTGCTATCGATCTCGATGCGGCCGTCGTCAAGGAAGCGGCACAAGCCATCCCAGTGGCGCAGACCATAGCGGATCGGCTTGCCGAGCTTGCTCCCCTTCGAGACACGCGCGAGGCTCGCCTCAAGCCAGGGCTTCAGCGCATCGACGATGGGTTTGGACTGCTGCTGTCGCATGCTCCGCCGCACTTCGGGCGGTAGCCCACGGATATTGGTCTCGATCTCGTAGAGCATTTTCAGGCGCGCCAGCGCTTCCGTCGCGATCGGCGCGTTGCCGCCGACGAAGACCGCATAGAACTTGCGCCGCAGGTGGCTCCAGCAATAGGCAAGCGTCACCGGCCCGCCGTCGCGCGCGGGCGCGGCGAGTTGTTTGTAGACGGCATATCCGTCTACTTGCAGGATGCCGATAAAGCCGGCGAGCAGCTTGACGGCGTGTTCGCCGCCACGGCCGGGCGCGTAAGTGTAGGCCACCGCTGGTGGCCCACTCCCTTAAGCTGGGCCGCCGCCAGCCCATGGCCGGTCATCGCGCGCCAACGCCCACATGAAGCCAGTTTTCGTCTTGCCACGCCCGGGATCGAGTACGGGGCAGCGGGTCTCGTCGCAAAACAGTCTGGGCGAGGCTTTCAGCGAACGGATGAGATAATCGTGCAGCGGTTGCAGCTCGGTCGCGCCGGCGCCTGCCCACTGCGCCAACGTCGAGCGCTCGATGTTGACGCGAATGCGCGCGAGGATCTGCGATTACCGATACAGCGGGATATGGTCGGCGTGCTTGCTAACCAGCACATCGGCAACGAACGCCTCGGTCGGCAGCCCACCCTCGATCAGGTGCGCCGGAG
Organism: Hyphomicrobiaceae bacterium; assembly: GCA_031379035.1. GTDB lineage: Bacteria > Pseudomonadota > Alphaproteobacteria > Rhizobiales > Hyphomicrobiaceae > JABFRJ01. The sequence goes on from JANNEU010000340.1 coordinate 1,564, forward strand.
CGGGCGCTTGGATGATGCCCGCAGTCTCTCGTGGGCGCTGCAGCGAGCAGCGCGATGTCGACATGGCCGCAGACGCGCACGACGGCGTCGCCAATTGTGATCTCGATCATTCCTGCACTTGCCCCGGTTGGCGGCGGCGGTGCCGCCGGCGCGATCACTACGGCTACAAAGTGCGTGGGTGCCGTGTCGACGCCGGGAGCGCCGCCGCGATCGCTCTTCGGCCTGCCGCGTTTGCGCACTGAGCTTGCCGCGGGCTCACCCTCGCGAACCTCACGCCGCCAGCCGAACAGCTGCTGCGGGGACAGTCCATTCCGGCGCGCCACATCCGACACGTTGGCGCCCGGCTGCAGGCTTTCCAGGAGAATCCGCGCCTTGTCGTCACTCAACCAGTGCGCTCGCGCGCCGAGGCGATCGAGAAGCTCGATTGGTACGCGATGCGCTGGAAGATCGAGGTGCTCCACAAGATCCGCAAGTCCGGCTGCAAGGTAGAGGACTCGAAGCTCAGAACCGCAGACCGCCTCGCCAATCTGATCGCACTGTTTTGTATTCTCAGCTGGCGCGTCTTCTGGCTGACGATGTTGAACCGGACGATGCCGGACGCGTCGCCGCAACCGGCACTGTCCGGAAAAGAGATCCGCGTGCTTGATCGCCTAGTCCCGGACCCGGCACGAGCGCGACAGCGACGCCGAACGGTGTTGCACTATCTCACGAAGCTTGCGCGCCTCGGCGGCTACCTGGC
>JANNEU010000130.1:0-3048 GCA_031379035.1 Hyphomicrobiaceae bacterium
GGCTCGTCCAAGCTGATGACGGAGATCATGTTGCGGGACGCTTCGATCGCCCACGACTTCCGCTATGTGGCGCTGCGGTATTTCAACGTCGCTGGTGCCGATCCGAAGGGCCGGACCGGGCAATCCACCAAAGGCGCCACGCATCTGATCAAGGTGGCGTGCGAAACGGCGCTCGGCAAACGGGCCAGCATGGACGTGTTCGGCACCGACTACGACACGCCGGACGGCACCTGCCTGCGCGATTATATCCATGTGACCGACCTCGCACGCGCACACGTCGCGGCGCTCGACCATCTGGCCAAGGGCGGCAAATCCGACATTTTCAACTGCGGCTACGGCAAAGGCTATTCGGTGCTGCAGGTGATCGACGCGGTGCGCCGGGTCTCGGGCAAGAGCGTGGATGCCAAGCTGGTGCCGCGCCGGCCGGGCGATCCGGCCGCTATTGTCGCCTCATCCGACAAGATCAAGCAGGCCCTCGGCTGGAAACCGGCCCACGACAATCTCGACGAAATCGTCGGCAACGCGCTCGCCTGGGAGGCGCACCTCGCCCGACGGAACGCCAAGGCCTGAAAGACGGGCGATCGGGCCTTGAGCCGATTGCGGGGGGACGGCGGGCGTGCGAGTTTAATCGCTTCTGTCGCCCCGTCCGGAGAGCCGTTCCTTGGCCAGTGTCGAACTTGACGGCGTCTCAAAGCGCTGGACCTCACCTGGCCATGATGCGCCCGCAGCCGTTGATGGCGTGAGCTTCTCAGCAGAGTTGGGAGAGCTGGTTGCGCTGCTTGGGCCGTCTGGATGCGGCAAGTCCACGACCTTGCGACTGATCGCCGGCTTAGACGAAGTCACCTCGGGCGTCATCCGTATCGCCGGCCGCGACGTGACGGGCGTAGCCCCCGCCAAACGCGGCGTCTCGATGGTGTTTCAAAGCTACGCGCTGTTTCCGCATCTCTCAGTGCGCGAAAACATCGTGTTTGGCCTCAAGGTGCGGCACGTGCCCGCCGTGGAGCGCGACAAACGCCTCGCGCGGGCAACGGACGTGCTCGGCCTCGGCGAATTGCTCGACCGCCGCCCGTCGCAGCTGTCGGGCGGGCAGCAGCAGCGCGTGGCCCTCGGCCGCGCCATCGTCGCCGAAACACCCGTCTGTCTGATGGACGAGCCGCTGTCCAATCTGGACGCACAGCTCCGAGCCGAAATGCGCCGCGAGATCCGCATGCTGCAGCAACGGCTTGGCATCACGATGCTGTACGTCACGCACGATCAGGTCGAGGCGATGACGATGGCGGACCGCATCGTGCTGATGAACCGTGGCCGCATCGAACAGGCCGGCACGCCGCATGAGCTATACGCCAGCCCGGCAACAACGTTTGTTGCGAAATTCATCGGCACCCCGCCTATGAACCTGCTGCCCGCCGCTGCCGTGATTGCTAACGCGCCGGGCTTGGTGCCGCTGTTGCCGCCGTCACGCGCGCCGGAGACGTTGACGCTCGGCATCCGGCCCGAAAATCTGCATTTGGCAGAGCACGCCGCGCCGGACAATCTGGCGGTGCAGGTGCTGTCGGTTGAGTATCTCGGCGCTGACAGTTTCATTGAGGCCGACGTGCAGGGCGCGCGACTGCTTGTCCGCACACCCGGCCTGACGCACTTTGGGCCCAACAGCCAGATCTCGATGTCGCTGGACCGGGCCCACATCCATTGGTTCGACGCGTCATCGGGCCGTCGCATTGCACCGTAACATACGCACAAAAATCACCCGTGGGAGAAGACAACCATGAGCCGCCTCACCATCCCGAAGCTCAACCGCCGCAGCGTTCTCAAGGGCACCGCAGCGATCGCCGCCAGTTCGGGCACGCTCGCCGCGCCCGCCTTCATACAATCGGCTCTTGCGCAATCCGCAGTCGAGCTGCCGTTTTATTATCCAGTCGCTGTGGGCGGGCCCATCACCAAATTGGTCGACACCTATGCGGCGGATTTTCAGAAAGAAAATCCGAACATCACGCTCAAGCCGATTTATGCTGGCAGTTACCAGGATACGATGGTCAAAGCGCTGACCGCGCACAAAGCCGGCTCGCCGCCGCCGCTGTCGGTGCTGCTGTCGACCGACATGTACACGTTGATCGACGAAGACGCCGTCGTGCCGTTCGATAGCTTCATCAAGTCGGCCGAGGACAAGGCGTGGCTCGCCAGCTTCTTCCCCGCCTTCATGGCCAACAGCCAGACCGCCGGCCCCACTGGTGTCCAGACCTGGGGCATTCCGTTCCAGCGCTCAACGATCGTACAGTATCACAACAAGGATCTGTTCAAGGAGGCTGGCCTTGATCCAGAAAAGGCACCTGCCACCTGGGCCGAACTCGTCGACATGGCACTCAAACTGACCAAGCGGGACGGCCCCAACACTACGCAGTGGGGCATCCAGATTCCGTCGTCTGGCTTTCCCTATTGGTTGTTCCAAGGGCTTTCCACACAGGCTGGCGCAATTCTCACCAATGCCGACGGCACCAAGACTGCTTATGATGCTCCCGGCGTGATCGAAGCTCTGCAGTACTGGCTCGACCTCTCGCAAAAGCACAAAGTGCACGCACCCGGCATCGTCGAGTGGGGCACCACGCCCAAGGACTTCTTCGAAAAAAAGTGCGCGATCATGTGGACCACCACGGGCAACCTGACCAACGTGCGCACCAATGCCAAGTTCCCGTTCGGCGTCTCCATGCTGCCAGCTGGCAAACGGCGCGGCAGCCCGACCGGCGGCGGCAATTTTTACATCTCTTCGAAGGCGAAGCCCGCCGAGCAAGAGGCGGCATTTAAGTTCATCCGCTGGGTAACAACGGCGGAGCGCGCCGGGCAGTGGTCGGCCGATACGGGCTATGTGGCGGTGCGTGCGGATTCCTACGAAGCACCGGCGCTGAAGAAGTACGCGGCGGAATTCCCGGCGGCCGTGGTTGCGCGCGATCAGCTGCCGCATGCCGTCGCCGAGCTCTCGACCCATGAAAACTCGCGCGTGACGAAGGCCTTCAATGATGGCCTGCAGGCGGGCCTCACCGGCACGAAGTCACC
>JANNEU010000144.1:0-1996 GCA_031379035.1 Hyphomicrobiaceae bacterium
CCCCAACGCGCGGTTGGCCAGGCACCAATCACGTCATGCTCAAAGGCTGTCGGTTTGCCGCTCGCATCCACACCGACCTTCACTTTCTGGTACGTGAGCGGCCGCGTGAAATCCATCGCCATGTCGTCTTCGCGGCTGTAGATCAGCTTCACCGGTTTGCCGACCGCCTTCGCCGCCAGAATAGCCGGGATGACCATGTCGCATTCCAGCCGCCGGCCGAAGCCGCCGCCCAGATAATACTGGTGCAGCATCACTTTCGATGCGTCCACGCCGGCCGTGGCCGCGGCGATCGCCGTCATGCGGGTCGCAAACTGGTTGCCGGTGTAGAGGTGCCAGATGCCGTCCTTGTCGACCATCGCCAGCGCATTCATGGGCTCAAGTGGCGCATGGATGTTGATGCTGGTGGTGTACTCGGCCTCCATGGTCTTCGCGGCAGTGCCCATGGCCGCACCGGTGTCTCCGTTTTTGACAAACAAGAAACCCTTGGTGCCTTCTTTTTGCAAGCGGCGGCTTTCGGCGAGGATCGTTTCGTCAGAGACGTTGGCGTTGGGCCCTTTGTCGTAGGTGATCTTGAGCGCCTGAGCGGCCTGGATGGCGGCGTGATAGGTACTGGCAACCGCCACCACCCAACCCGTCGTCGTGCCCGTCTTATCATCAAGCGTCACCGCCTGAAGGAAGCCCGGCACCTTCTTCGCTTCCGTGTCATCGACCGCGGTCACCTTCGCCCCATAGCGCACCGGCGGCAGCGCCAGCTTGCCATAAACTTGACCCGGCAGGTTCGCATCGATGCCGTACTTCGCAGCGCCCGTTGTCTTCGCCGGAATATCCAGCTGCGGCAGCGACCGCCCGATCATCGTGTACTGATCCGGCGTCTTGAGCTTGATCGCCTTCAACTCCTCCGGCGTCCAGACCTTGCTGGCTCTGCCGGTTTGGACGATCTGCGCGAACGTCACGCTTTTCTTGCTCTTGGCATGGCTGACGCGAGATCCGCTGGCGCGGCACTCATCCTCCGGCACGGCCATGATCTCGGCACCAGCCTTGATCAACGTCATGCGCCCGGCCGCACCCGCGCGGCACATGGCGTCGAAGTTCATGCCCGTGCTCCAGCTACCGCCAGTGATGATCGCACCCAGTACTGGATCGCCATATTTCGGGTCGTTGGACGCGAGTGCGATGTTCATATCGCCCCACTTGGAGCCGAGCTCTTCAGCCACCAACTGCGCCATGGTGGAGGCGATGTGCTGACCCATATCGGCCTTGGCGACGGTCACCGTCACCTTGCCGGCGCGGTTGATATCGTACCAGACGCTGGGCGCGAAACTGCCGGGTCCGGCCGCAACGGCTTCTGTGAAACTCGACGTCGCGCCGTAGGTGAGCACCAGCCCGCTGGCGCTCGCGCCAATCAGGAAATGGCGGCGGTTCAGATTGATGGCTTCTGGAGCCTGGTCTATTTTGTCGTGCTTCGTCATGGTTCACACTCCCCGCATGTCGTTGGCGGCGCGCTGGATCGCCTTCTGGATGCGCGAGTAGGTCATGCAGCGGCAGAGATTGCCGTTCATATGCTCGACGATCTGCTCTTTGGTGGGGTCGTTGTTCTTCGACAACAGCGACGCGGCCTGCATGATCTGGCCGGACTGGCAGTAGCCACACTGCGGCACCTGTTCTGCAATCCAGGCGCGCTGCAGGGGATGCTGACCCTTGGGGTCGAGACCCTCTATGGTGGTGATCCGTTTGCCGGCCGCCTGTGTCACCGTTGTCTGGCACGAGCGCACGGCCTCGCCGTTTAGATGCACCGTGCAGGCACCGCATAGTCCTGCGCCGCAGCCGAATTTCGTGCCTGTCAGCTTCAGCGTTTCGCGGATCGCCCACAATAGTGGCGTGTCGGCCGGCACATCGACGTTTTGATCTCGCCCGTTGATATTCAGTTTCGCCATAACGTCAGCCTCTCCATCGGGTGGGTGTTAAGCGCGCGCTGCTGCCACCACTGTCCAGCGCG
>JANNEU010000149.1:0-19282 GCA_031379035.1 Hyphomicrobiaceae bacterium
CAGCCAATGCAGCATCATCGCCGAAATAAAATTGCCGATGTGCAGCGACGGCGCCGTGCAGTCATAGCCCACATAGCCGATGGCCTGCCCTTTGGCGGCCAACGCATCAAGGCCCGCAAAGTCTGAGCACTGATGGATGAAACCGCGCGCTTGCAGCACGTTGAGAAAGTCGGATTTGTAGGTGGTCATGGGGGATGCGCCGTCGGGTTGGATGAGCCGCAGGGCTTGTCATAGCAAGGCGAGCAAGGCAAGCGGCCGCGCCATGGACGCCGTAGACAGGGCAGAAAACGCCAGACGCGATCCGGGGGCCATCCGCCGCAACAGGTGGAAGGGTGCAGCGGCGGTGATGCCGCAGCCAACGCGTCGAGCGAGCGCGAACATCCGTAGGGCGCAAGTACGTTTCAGCGTATTGCGCCGCGCCGCGAGAGACCGGCCGGAGACTGAATGAGAGAGACCGCCGCCTGTGTCCGGTGCAATACGCTAAGCTATTGCACCCTACGGGTCCCCACGCCGCATCGCGTCCCACCAACGAAAAAGGGCCGCTCGTGAGAGCGGCCCTTCGTCTTGCTCAAATCTCAGCTGAGATCAGAAGCGGATGCGAGCACCGGTGGTTACGACCGAGACATTATTGAGACCAGCGGCCACAGCAGGATCAGACGCCTTGTAGTTCCGATAGTTGACGTACAGGTCCATGGCAGCAGCGTCGATGGCTTGGTTCATCCCAAGACCCCAGACGTTCATGTTGTCACCCGAAGCAGCGCCGCCAGCAGCGAACGTTGACGTAACGGTGCCGGTAACAGCGTTAAACGTGTTCGTCGCAGTGTACTGATTGTAGGCGTGCTTGAAGTTCTCATACTTGATGTATTCACCGTAGAACGCGGTGTTGCCGAGACCCGTCCAGTTCCGGCTGATACCGGCATGGAGCGCGTAGCGCCGTGCATCACGCGAACCGAGCGTGGTTGGAGCCACGTTCGATGCGCCGGTGCCTGGAAGCTGAGCGTTGATCGACAGGTTCGAGTAGTTACCGGTGGCGAACAAGCCAGTCGGCACATGCATGATGGCACCACCAAGGTCGAACAGTCGTGTATCAGCCGACGAGTAGTCGAGGCTTGAAGACGTCAAACCCGTCGTAGCGATAGCATCCTTGTTCGCATAGATCACAGCCAAGCTGCGGTCATAACGATCCCACTGCACGCCCGTGTTGAATGCAAGGCGGACACCATTGAATTCACCAGCATAGCGCAGACCGACGCCGATTTCTTGTCCAGCGTTGGCAGCGTTAGCAGCCGATGTGTCGAAGTGACCGGTCTCAACCTTCATGTTGCCGCCGTAGGTGGCGAGCAGCTGGAAACCAGCGAGGGTTGGCGACTGATACTTGATGCCCTGCAGACGGTTGGCCCAGGGACCACCGCAACCAGGTGACAACGAGGCAATCGCCGTGGTCGTGAGAGCACCAGTCGCGGAGTTACGGAAGCCGAGGCCGCCGCCGTTGCAACCAACGTCGTCGCCGACAGCATGCAAGATGCCAGCGATGTCAGGTGAACCCGTTGCGAGTTCGCTGGTGATACGGCCCATGGTCACGCGGCCAAGGCGGCTCGATTCGATCCACCAGTTCGCATCACGCATGCGGATGGCATAATCTTCACCAGCGCGCGACGCACCAGCACCAGCGAATTTGGAGCTGCCGATGTCCTGCGTCTGACCGAAGGTTGACGTACGACCCTGATCAGCGACGTCCACCACGATGGAGTAACCAGCAGAGTAGTCGCCACCGATTTTCGCGTTGCCGCGGAAGCCGAAGCGGGTCTGCAGGTTGTGGTTGCCGTAGCCGATGGTCGCGTTGCCGCGCTTGCCATCATCCCAGCCTGTGATGGCCTGGTTTACAACGCCCCAGATCTCAAGCGAGGTCTTGCGGGTGCCCTTGCGAGCCGTTGTGGCTTCAAGTTCAGCAACGCGCTCTTCGAGGTCTGCGCAGCAGTTGCCGCCCAGATCCGCTGCAAGTGCCGAAGTCATGCCCAGTACCATGCCAGCCGAAACCGCCATCGCGGTTAGGCTGATTTTCTTCTTAAGTCCCTCGTTCATGAGGTATCTCCAGTAAAGTTGCTCTGAAAGCAGGAAGCATCACGCGCAGTTCGGCGGCTGCCCGCGTTCGATCCGAGACGCACGCACGCGCGTGTGCGCTTACGTCGTGGATTGAACGCGCTTTAAGGGGACGCAACGATTTACTGGTTGGTGCGGCTACTCGATCGCCGAACTAGCTTCCTGCTGCATTGGTGCTTTTGTCGGAGCCGTGATCGGGGCTCCAGTCATTGGCCTGCCAACGAATTGACCAGGGAAGGTCCTGCCGCACTGTTACTGGAGTTGGCTATAAATTGAGTCGGGGGGGCCGCAAACACGGCCAAGGGGCAATCGGCCCGATCACTTCGAATTGTGGCGTCTTTGCAACTAAGGGTCTGGCGACGCGAAGTTCTGCAATTAAAACAGCGCACTACAGCGTGTGGCTTCGCGGCGTCAAAGGTCTAAATGCCCCTGTGGGCCCGCCGTCCGCCACCGGAAAGAGCACCTGAGGTGCAAAAGAGTCTCGGTTTTTCAACGATGAGCGCGCGAGCACTCAAGATTTGTTGGCGACCAGGGCCAGCCGGCCCCACTCGTCGAGTTGCAGCCGCGCCAGCAGCGAATAGGCACCTTTTTCAATCTTGAAAATCGACGCCTCGCCCTCTTTCACGTCATACCATTCCTTGCCATACGCCTGGGCAATATTGACCCGGTGCGTGACGATCAACCGGTTCTGGCCCGGCGTCAGCGCGCCCACCGTCAGCTCACGCAGAAACGCCGCCCGCCGCCGCTGCTCGTTGGGCGACACCACCAGCGAACCCTCCGTCAGCTCGGTGACCGCCTTCGTGCCTTTGAAGCCAGCCAGCAGTGCCGTTTGATACGCCCGGTTGAAACGGCTGGTCAGCACCTCGCCAAACGAAATGCCCAGCCGGCGGAACGTATCCCCCAGCGCCTTAGCCGATTGCCGGCCCAGTTCCGTCAACGGCTGTTGCGCTTTCACGTTGCGGAAATTCAGCGGCTCGAGGTCCGCTTTGTCGGGGTCTGCCGACGCATGCCGCATCACCACGACGTAGCCGCCGGCCCGCAGCCCCTTCAGCAGGTCCGCATCGCCCGGCTTGCTTTGCGCCAGCGCAGGCGGCACGGCACTGGCCACACCAATGGCACAGATCAGCAGTGCCCGAAGCTGGATCAGCAGGACAGAACGGGAGACACGCATCAGCCAGGCATCCTTGCCGGGTCAATACCTTGAGGGGGAAGCGGCCTTCCGGCTCCGCTCCAACGCCAGTTGTGGCCGGAAATGTGTCAATTTGTCGAGGGGTTTGGGCCCCAAACCATCGCCGGAGGCGTTAAATTGAGGGCCTGAGATACCAACCCGTCAGGCCCGCGCCTGCAAAAACGCCTCCACACCCTCTTTATAGCTGCGGTCGCCCACCGCTTTCATGTGATCCCGCCCCTGGATCTCCAGCGCCTGCGCACCGGGGATCAGCGCCGCCAGTTGCGTGGCCGACCCGCCAATCACATCGTCCGTGCCGACAGCCACCAGCACCGGCATCGTCAACGTCGCCAGCATCTCCGCCGAAAGGACCGACCGCGCCGACCGGATGCAGGCGGCGAGGGCTTTCAGGTCGCCACCCGTCTGCTCGGCAAACGCCCGGAACGTCCGCGCTGTCGGGTTCGTCACGTCATCGATGCTGTCGGCCTCCAGCGCATGGGCAATGGGGCCCGTGCCAGCCAACCCGCGCACCATATTGATGCCGAGCCCCGCAAAGATGGCACTGCGCACGCGGCCCGGATGCGCCAGCGCCAGAAACGCCGTGATCCGCGCGCCCATCGAGTAGCCCATCACATCGGCGCGCGCGATGCCGAGATGATCCAGCAACCGCCGCGCGTCCTCCGCCATCAACGGCGAGCCATAATCATCGTGCCCATAAAGCTTGGTGCTGGCCCCATGGCCGCGATTGTCTAGGGCGATCACCCGCCGCCCGTTGCGCGTCAGCGCCCTGACCCAGATCGTATCGACCCAGTTCGTTTTGTGGTTCGACGCAAAGCCGTGGATTAACAGGATCGGTTCGCCGTCGCGTGGGCCCTCGTCGATGTAGGCAATCTCGACGGCATCGTGGGTGAACGTTGGCATTGCAAGAGTCCAAATGGCAACGGCTGGGGTCAAATCGTCAACGCCCAACGTCTGAGCTCCAACCTCTACATCCCCCAACGTGCACAACTAAGAGATCGTTGGCGACCGCATATTCTGGTAGATCATAAATGCCACATAAAGGCCGAGCATCACGCCTAGCCCAGGCCCAAACAGGCTCGGAATGACCACACCGCCCGTATCTGAGGAATGCTTGCCTCCGAAGACGCAATAGACGGCCCCGACAGCCACCAGGCCGATCCATGGATAGCTCGGCAGCGACATTTCTTTTTCACATTTTTCGCACTTGAACCACGTCCTCGTAGGAAGACGGCTCGTCGACGCCGCCATCGTCTCACGCAGGCGCCCCTCACAAAGATGGCATTTTCTATCTGCGGTCATCGTCCCTCCGGCTGCGGCCTCCACCTGCCTCCCCTATCATTTGCGCGGCGGGGCCGCTATTGCTTCGCCAACAAATCCAGCCAGGACACGCTTCGATGGCCGACCACGCCACCCCGCATCTTGCCAACGACCAGGGCGCCGAGAAAATCTTTGTCGGCGTCAAAGAGTTGCAGTGCATGGGTGCCCGCCCGCCGTTCGATCATCCGCACGTGTTCCTCGACATGGGCCAGGACACGCAGGTCCTCTGCCCCTACTGCTCGACGCTTTATGTGCACGATGGCCGCCTCCACGCCGACCAGACCGACCCCCGCGGCGCGATTGTTTCCAAAGCCGATATGGCGGGGTGAAGTCGCCCAAGACGGGTTTCAAAAGGGCGAGCCCTTTTGCGGGGTCAAGGGGCAACGCCCCTTGCCTTACTCTCAACGCGTGAAGCCGGTGCGCAATGTCCGACCCCATCCTGATCGCTGGCGGTGGCATTGGCGGCTTGGCGGCGGCGCTGGCACTGGCCAAGATCGGCCACTCCGTTACGGTTCTTGAGCGCAGCGCCGGTCCAAGCGATGTCGGGGCCGGCATCCAGCTTGGCCCCAATGCCACCAAGGCCTTGCGGCAGCTTGGCGTTGCCAGTGCCGTCGCCAGCTATGCCTCCTATCCCGACGCATTGGTCATCCGCCGCGGCCGCGATGGCCAAGTTCTGGCGCGCGCACCACTCGGTGGCGTGATGGAAACCCGCTACGGCGCGCCCTATTGGGTCGTCCATCGCGCCGACTTGCACCGTGTACTCTCGGATACTGCCGCGGCGACGCCGGGTGTCACAGTCATGCCGGAGTTCGAAGTCGCGTTGGTCGCACAAACTGGGAGCGCCGCGTCGGTCACCGCTCGCGATGGCCGCACGGTCACTGGCGCAGCGCTCATCGGCGCTGACGGTGTCTGGTCGCGCGTGCGTTCGTCGATGGTGCCTGATGCAACGCCAACGCCATCCGGCTATGTTGCTTACCGAACGCTGATCCCCGTCGCGCAGGCGGGCATTCTCGCGGCTTCGGACGTTGGCGCGTGGCTGGCATCCGGTGCCCATGTCGTGCACTATCCTGTGCGCGGTGGCCGCAGCATCAACGTCGTCGTGATTGTCGCTGACACGTGGCAAGGCACCACTTGGAACGCGCCGGCTGATGCCTCTGACGTTGCACGCGCCACGCAGTCCTTTGCACCGGACCTTCAGCAAGCGCTCAAGGCTGCGTCGAGCTGGCATAAGTGGTCGCTCGCAGCGCCCTTGCGGCTCGACACGTGGACACGCGACCGCATCACATTGCTCGGTGATGCCGCCCATCCTGTGCTGCCGTTCCTCGCCCAGGGTGGCGCGATGGCGCTGGAAGATGCGGTGCAGCTGGCAGCGTCCATGGCAACGCATGGCGACAACCTGCCCAAAGCCTTGACGCACTACGCATCAAGTCGCCAAGCGCGCGTGGCCCGCGTGCAATCCACCGCCACCCGCAACGGCCAGATCTTCCACCTCGCAGGCCCCTTGGCTGCAGCCCGCGATCTCGCACTCCGCACGCTGCCCGCCAAAACCGCCGTCACCCGCCTGGATTGGCTTTATGGCGACGAGGGGCCGGAGTTGGCGCCAACCGCACCCAATACAAATCTCAAACCGTAGGGTGGGTTAGGCGCCATTCCGCGCCGCGACCACTTGGAAGTCCCCTTGCGGGGTAACCACCAGTGCCGGACGCCGATGGTGCTGTAGAGAAATCGCGCCTTGGAGCGGCGGGTTACGCTGCTCTAACCCGCCCTACAGATCTCGAATGCCATCGATGCAAGGCTCAAACCGTAGGGTGGGTTAGATGCGCTTCAGCACCGTAACCCACCGTGTAGGGCGGTGAAGGTGGGATGGAGAAATCGCGCCCTGCGCACTCTCGCCCTCACTTCTCAATCGCCGCATACACGAGGTTGCGCAGCTTGGTACGCCAGAGGAGGCGTTGCTTGGGCGATTGCAGCATGAGAATAACGTACATGTCCTTCTTCGGGTCGACCCAGAAGGCTGTGCCGCCAGCACCGCCCCATGAGTAATCGCCAGCTGTGCCAGGCAATGGCGACATGCCGTCCTCGCGCCGCACCTGGAAGCCCAGGCCAAACCCATAGCCATCACCCGGCAGATACGCCGAGCCAAGCCCGATGCCGGCCGTATGATCAGAGGTCATGTACTTGACGGTGGTCGGCGAGAGATAGCGCTTACCATCCAGCTGCCCGCCATTGAGCATCATCTGCAGGAAGCGAGAATAGTCCGCCGCCGTCGACACCATGCCGCCGCCACCCGACTCGTATTTTACGGCCAGACGCGGATCCGACATGTTCGCATTGACGCCGAAACTGCGGTCCGCCGCGAACGGCTCCACGATGCGCGGGAACTTGGCTTTGTCGTCGACGTAGAAACTGGTGTCTTTCATGCCGAGTGGATCGAGAATGCGTTCCTTCATGAACGCATAGAGCGACTTGCCGGAGGCCACCTCAATGACGCGGCCCAGCACATCGGTTGATTGGCTGTATTCCCAATTGCTGCCGGGTTGATGCATCAGCGGCAGCGTCGCCAGTCCCTTCGAAAAATCCGCATTGGTGAGATCGGCACCGAAAATGCCCTTGCTGTCGAGATAAGCCTGCTTCACAGCACCGGTGCCGAAGAAACCGTAAGTCAGCCCGGACGTATGACGCAGCAGATCCTGCACCGTCATCGGCCGCCGGGGCGCGACCAGATCCAGCGCCGGCTTGCCGTCCGCGCCCGCCTTCTCGACGCCGACTTTGACAGTGGCAAATTCCGGAATGTATTTCGCCACCGGATCAGCCAGCGCAAGCTTGCCTTCCTCCATCAACATCATGGCGGCGACCGACGTGATCGGCTTGGTCATCGAATAGATGCGGAAGATGCCGTCACGGCTCATCGGCGTCTTGGCTTCAGGATCGAGCTGCCCGACACTTTCCGAATACGCGATGCGGCCCTTGCGGCCGATCACCACCTGCGCGCCAGGGATGATGCCGGCTTTCACATCCGCCTCAAGCGCCGTGGTGATGCGCTTCAAGCGTTCTGCAGAGAAGCCGACATCCGCCGGCTTGGGCGCGGTGGCGAGCGCGCGTTGGGCTAGGGCCGATGGCATAGGTGCCAGGCCGATGGCCAAACAGATGCCAAACGCGGCCAACGATGGAGCACGGTGTCGCATGTGGAGCCTCCCAGACTCTTTGAGTTGCCGGACGGTTTCATCGGCACACGGGTCTGTCAACGCGGGAAGCAGGAAAGCGAGGCAAGACGGAACTGGCATTCACAAAATTTGCCGTCTTCGTCCATTCCAGAAACGTGAACCACAGTTGACATATTGCCCTCGATCAGTCATGCTCACCATCAGGGTCGAGAGCGTCGAAAGCGATGTTTTCACCGCCTGGTTCGCCGGACTTCGGGATGGTCAGGCTAAAGCCCGCATCCTCGTTCGCATCCGGCGCTTAGGCCTGGGAAATCCTGGTGATGTGAAGCCTGTTGGTGCTGGCGTATCCGAGATGCGGATCAATTACGGCCCGGGCTATCGGCTATATTTCCAACGGCGCGGCAAGCAACTCGTGATCCTGTTGTGCGGCGGCAATAAATCTACACAAGCAGCTGACATCGTGAAGGCCAAAGACATCGCGGCTCAATGGCATGATCAACAGAAGGACTAAGCCCATGGCCAGCGCAAAAGTCTCGTTCCGGCGCTTCGACGCGGCAGAGCACCTGACCGACGAAACAATGATCGCCGACTACCTCAATGCTGCGGCCGAAGAAAACGATCCCGCGCTCATGGCGTTGGCACTCGGCGACATTGCAAAGGCACGCAACATGAGCCAACTGGCGCGTGATGCCGGCCTCAGCCGCGAAGGGCTCTACAAAGCCCTCTCAGAAGATGGCAACCCCAGCCTCGCCACCACCATGAAAGTCGCCGCTGCGTTGGGCTTTCATCTCGCGTTCCGGCCGATTGCAGTTGAGGACAAGGCGGCGGGTTGAGGCTCGATAGGTAGGTTAGATTGACGTGCCACCCGTCCCGCAGTGAGGCACAGCATCAACCGCGTTCGACCGGCAAGAACTGCCTCAGCGACCCACCTCTCGCACCTTTCCTTGTCCCGTGCGCCACCGCCGGGTATGGTCGCGCGGTCAAACGTCTGCCTTCAAACCGTCCCCTCTGACCGCATTGCCCCCCACCAATGGCCACGCCCCCGACGCAGCTCAAAAGCATGACCGGCTTCGCCAGCGCGGACGGCAGCGCGGGTGCGCACGCCTGGACGTGGGAGGTCCGCTCGGTCAACGGCCGTGGGCTGGACCTGCGGCTGCGCCTGCCACCAGGCCAGGATGCGCTGGAACCCAAACTGCGCGAAGCTGCCACCAAACAGATCGCACGCGGTAGCCTGAACGCCACCCTGACCATGCGCCAGGGGGCAACCGCGCCCGCGCTCAAGCTCAATGAAACCGTTCTCGACGACTTGCTCCGCGCCATCGAAGCCGTGCGCGCCCGCGTGGGTGGTCCCGCACCCACGGCCGAAAGTTTGATCTCCCATCGCGGCTTGATCGAAACAGTCGAAACCGTTGAAGATGAAGCGGCCGTCGCAACGCGCACAGCGGCCATCGTGGCGAGCTTCGATCACGCACTCAAGAGCCTCATCGCAAACCGTGCCGCTGAAGGTCGCCGCTTGGCAGCCGTCATGTCCGACCAGCTGACCGCTATCGAGCGCATCGTCGCGGCCGTCGCCAAGGCACCAGCCCGCAGCGTTGACGCCATTGCTCAACGACTGCGCGATCAAGTGGCGCGCTTACTGGAGAGCAGCGGCACTGCACTTGATCCCACACGCCTCCACCAGGAAGCAGCGCTCCTCGCCACCCGCGCCGATGTGGAAGAAGAGTTGCAGCGGCTCACCTCGCACATCACTGCCGCCCGCGAACTGATCGCTGCGCCCGAACCTGTCGGCCGTAAGTTCGATTTCCTCACCCAGGAATTCAACCGCGAAGCCAACACGCTTTGCTCCAAGGCCAATGCGCCCGAGATCACGCGGTTGGGGCTTGAGCTCAAAGCCATCATCGACCAGATGCGCGAGCAAGTGCAGAACATCGAATAACTGAAGCAGGGTCTTGCATGCCGTCGAAGTCTCCATCATCCAAAACGAACAAGCCCGCCGCCATCGAGCGCCGCGGGCTGCTGCTTGTGCTGTCGTCGCCGTCCGGTGCCGGCAAAACCACCTTGGCGCACCGGCTGGTCGCCAGTGATCAGAACATCGCCATGTCAGTCTCCGTCACCACCCGCAAGGCGCGCCCGGGCGAAGTTGATGGCCGCGACTATCATTTCATCTCGGATGCCGAATTCGCTCGCCGTCGGGAAGCCAAGGAGCTTCTCGAGTGGGCCGCCGTTTTTGATCACCACTACGGCACGCCCAAAAAGCCCGTCACCGATGCCATGGCCGGCGGCCGCG
Source organism: Hyphomicrobiaceae bacterium (assembly GCA_031379035.1). Classification (GTDB taxonomy): domain Bacteria; phylum Pseudomonadota; class Alphaproteobacteria; order Rhizobiales; family Hyphomicrobiaceae; genus JABFRJ01. The sequence goes on from JANNEU010000149.1 coordinate 10,058, forward strand.
ATGTGCTGTTCGATATCGACTGGCAAGGGGCCCAGCAGCTCAACGAGCAGCTACCGCACGATCTCGTGCGCGTTTTCATCCTGCCGCCCGACGGTAAAACGCTGGAAGGCCGGCTCAAGTCGCGCGCCCAGGATACGCCCGAAGTCGTTGCCAAGCGCATGAAAAAAGCCAGCGCCGAGATCAGCCACTGGCCCGAATACGACTACGTCATCGTCAACCGCGATCTCGACGAAAGCCACGCCAACCTCAGCGCCATCCTCACCGCCGAACGTCTCAAGCGCCGCCGGCAGCTCGGGCTGACAACTTTTGTGCGCGGGATCCTGGATACGCTGTAGCGCCATCCAGGGGCGCCGCAGCCATCACTTCCGCGGCGCGCGGGCGGCCTTCGGTGCTGCAATCGGCTCGCCGCTGGCGTCTTTACCCTCGGGCAACGTATCGTCAGCCGATGTCGCGTGCTGCGCCGGCTGTTCATGGATCTTGGCCAATGCCTCCGCGATACTGCCGCTGTCGAGGCTATCCTTGTGGATGGCCACCGCCGCGCCCGCCTGGATGAGCGTTGCTGCACGCTTACGATCCAACAGCCCGCTGACGACGATGATCGGCCCGGCGTAGTTGCATCGCCGCAGAAACGGGATGGTGTGCGCCGCGTTATCGTTCGGCTTCAAATGGTCGTCGAGGAAGATCAGATCCGGTTGCCGTTCAATCACCCGGTCAAGCGCGCTCCCGAGCGTCGGCGCATGCCGCGTGATGATGTCGTAGCCGAAGATCGAATGCAGGGTCGCCTTCAACCGCTCGGCGTCGAGCTTGGCATCCTCCACGATGAGAATGTCGTTGAACCGTGGCCGCCCTTGCCGGGCAATCGCCAGCACACTTTTGCGCTCCAAAAATGCGCCGCCAGTCCGTGGTGTCGTTGGCATGCTGGTCTCCGAGCTGCGTCGCGAGGGATCGACTGCAATCCGCAAAGTGTGACGGCTGTCCAGAAGCCGAACCGAACGCACAGCGCGCCAAATTGGACTGACGAGCGTACGGGTCTATCGGCATGACTTGAGCAGGTAGGTCTGGCCGCAAACGAAAGACGGTCCTAACTGCTTGTCTCAACTGGTTCGTATCTCCGACGCAGATTGCGCCGAAAATGTGAACACTCCGATCATGCCGCAGATTCAGTTTCGCGCGCCATCCCTATTTTGGGGCAGCAATATCAACGCTTCAACGAAATTCAGATGCTGCATCGTCGATAATAGCGAGCTTGAGCGGCCAGCGGACAATAAAGGTCGTGCCCCGGACCTCCGGCGCAGCGGAGATGACTTCGATCGTGCCGCCCAGCGTCGTCACCGTTTTTTTAACCAGTGCCAGCCCGATCCCGCTGCTTTCCGGGTGGTGCGCGTCGTCCACTTTGCGGAAGGGCTCAAAGATAGCCTCATGCCATTCCGGCGGGATGCCCCGGCCATCGTCTTCGATCCGGAACTCGACAAACCGGCCAACCGTTGCCGCCCGCAGCATCACGGTACCGTCGGGGCGGTCATGATGCTTAACGGCATTTTCGGCCAGATTGCGCAGCACCACGTCCAACGGTGCCGCCGCCGTCTCAAAGACAGGCCAATCACCGTCAAAGTCCAGCCGCAAGGTCGTCGATGGCCTGAGCGTTGTCACAATAGCCGCGATCAGGTCGCGCGTCTCAACCATCGCCACCACTTCCTGCACGCGCCCGATACGAGCGTATTCAAGCAGATCCACCATCATCTGCGACATGCGCCGCGTCTGGGTGGTGATCGCTTCAGCGGCTTTCCGCAGGGCTATACGGTCAAGCGCTTCACCGCCCGCTTCATCCGTGTCCAGCACGCGCTGCATGTCGCCGCTCAGATAGCGCAACGCCCGCATGGGCGCATTGAGGTCGTGACTGATGACATAGGCGAATTCTTCAAGCTGCTGATTGATCCGCGCGTACTCCAACGACTTCGCCGCCAGATCCTGCTCGATCAAGCGCCGCCGCCGGATTTCCTGATCCAGCTCAATCGTCGGCGAGCCTTCGCTCATCACGGCCCCCAGCAGCACCAGGTACTGCCCGCGGCTCGCCACCCAGAACACCGTCACATTCATGCGCTGCGATTGCGCGCCGTCGCCGGTCATCACCGCCGTGTTCGGAATGCGCAGCCGCGCTTGCGCCGGTGGCAGCGACCGCAGATCTCCAATATCTTCTTCAAGGCCGACCAGCGCGATTAGCACGTCGGTGACTGGCGTCCCCAAGGCAGGTCGCAGCGGAAGCGAACCCACCGCATGCAGGATCGTCAGATCCGGCCGCAACCACAACACACCGAAGGCACTCCGCTCCACAAGAGCATGAGCGGCAGCAATCAGAGGATCTGCCTGCGGATCGTCGCGCTCAGAGACCGCGGCGGAGGATGGCATTGGCGGCATCGAAGAAGGCTTCTTTGATGTTATCGCCAGATTTGGCGCTGGTTTTCAGAACGGGATGCTGGAACGCAGCAAGCTCTGGCGGGACATTAACCTCAGATGCTTCACCGAGCAGATCAATTTTATTGAACAACAGATGTACGTGGCGGCCAGGCAAGTACTCGTCGCAGGATTTTGCCAGTGCCGCCATCGTATGCAAGGTGCGTGGGCGCGACACATCGCCGACGATAATCGCTGCCCGCGCGCCCTTCACCGCTGAATCCTGATGAAACACGCCGGCACCAAGTCCGCCGTCCGTGTCCCAGATGACCAACTCCATATCTTCGTTCTGCAGTGGTCCAAGGCCACCCAGACGGTAGGCGAAGATGTCGTGGCCGATGGTGCCTTTGTAGTTGCCCTCAAAGCGGTCGAGTGTCAGCCGCCGCACGATGGAGGTCTTGCCAACCGCCATCTCACCAAGCATGACGATCTTCCGGCGTTGGGTCATGGTGCGTTGCCTGCCTCGCCTGGGAAGCCGACTTCGAATTCGACCCGCCGGTTGGCGCTGGTAGGCCCGACGACCCGCGACAGATCCTTGCCCGTCAACCGCCCGACCGACACCAAACGGTTGGCCGGAACGCCGCGCTCGGCCAGCAGAGCGGTGACGCGATCGGCGCGTTGTTGCGCAAGTCCGGAGTTCAGCGCCTGGGTGCCCCGCTCATCCGTGTAGCCGACAACCCGCAACGTGACATCAGGCACCTCACGCAGTTGCCGCGCGATCTTTTCCACCACCGACTGCGTTAGCGCTGCATCGCGCAAATCAGTCCCATTCTCAAAGAACACCGCACTGGATCGCACCAGCGCGTCGAAGGTCTCCCGCGCAGTTGGCGGCCGGAGCCGTTCAATTTTTTCATCGAGCCCGCCAATCCGCTGCGGCACAGCCTTGAGTGACAGCGCTTGCGCCAGCCCCAGCTCCGCAGCACTTAGACGTTCCGCCGCCATCGCCACATCTTCGGCTAGCAGATCAAGCGGCACCGGCGGCGGGAATTGGGTGCGCGTCACCGCCGTCTGCTGTGTGGAACTGAGCACGGCGGACATCTGCGCTTCGGCCTGATTGAGTTTCAGCCAGGCAGCCTTCAGCGGCTCCGGCAGTGTGATCGCGACGCGGGTCCCATCGTCTACGGCCGCCTTCGCCACTGTGATGTGCTGACGCGCCTCGTCCAGGGTTCTCAGCACGCCCTCTAAGGCGGTCCGATCATTGCTGTCTGCAAGCGGCAAGATACGTGCAACGTCACCCCTCAGATGCGCCATCCGTAATTGCGTGCGTTCAATGGGTCGTGCCAGCGCCGCCAGATCGGCCCGCCGCCGCTCTATGGCGACGTCGCGCTTCAGTTCCGCAATCGCAATCTCGGCTGCACCGGCACCTGACGGCAGCACGCCCAATTGATCGCGTATCTTCGCCTGTGGCGCTTCCTTGGCGAGGCCCGATAAGATCTGGTCGCGGAGTTGGCCGGTCGGCACAAATCCCGAAATGGTCAGCGCCCGCCCGCCGCGTTCCACTTCAACGCGCGGCGGCACACCTTGTATTTCGTCCGTTGCCGCAAGCACGCGTTTAACCGCGCTTTCAGTCCGCGTCGTCTCCCACGTTTGATAGGCCGACCACGCGCCCCACAGCACAAAGGGAGCCGCCAGCAACGTAGCCAGCATGTACACGCGTCCGAGACCCGGACCGCGCGCCGCCGTGGCAGCCGCATTCACTTTGGTTTGCTCGGCGACCAGCGCCGCGCGGCGCTCCGCAGTCAGCACCTCGATGGATTTCCCCATCTCCGGCAACAGCGCATTAACTTGCTCATCAGTAGTCCCAGCGCCCGGGGCCCGCTTACCCCCAGCGCGCATCTGCTCACTGTCGGCCGCCAGCACCTGCTGGTAGCGCTCGATGGTATCGAGGAACACCTCGTCGATCACATGCTCGATGGCTGGACCGCCGCTGCCCGAGCAGCGCACAGCCAACAGATGTGCCGCCGAGCCGCGCACGAAGATGCGGTCACCGTTGGTGAGCGCCAGCGTCCGGAAACTGCCGGGCGTGGCACCGAACGCTTCTTCCGACAGCGACATGATGCCGGTCAGATAGCCCGAGAAGATCTGATCACGATTATCGCCGGCAGCCCCATGGCTCTGTGCCGCAGCGCTCGGTCGTTCCCAATGCGCCACCAGTTCGCCGGTACCACGCCGCACCAGGAACAGTTCCTCGACTTCGAGTTTGTTGGCTTCCGCCAGTGCCAGTTCGTTGGCCGGCACGCCGGTCGCGTCGCTTTCGGCACTGAAGCCCGCCGACCCACCACCGCCGAGCTTGGCGTTGATCTTCAACATCATCTCGTTCATCGCCGACTGCACATAGCTCTGCACAAGCCGGCCGGTGATCGGATAGAGGGCCTCCACCATCTCGTCCTGGCTCTCTTTGAGCTGGTACTTGATGGTCCGCACCACCAGCGGCGCGATGGCGCGGCTCAGCGGCTCATGCTTGACGATCTCCGCCTCGCGCAGCGCGCCGTCGATAATGTCGGCCACACTGTGCTGCAGCTTCTCAGTTGTGCCGGCGCGCTCAAACACGGCGTCCAGCCGGTCACCCAGTACCTTGTGCTGCCGCGCGGCCTCGGTTTGCTGCCGCGCCGAAGTTTCCGCCTGCTGGCGCACCGTTTCGGACTGCTGACGCACTGCTTCGTCATGCTTGCGCGCGGCTTCGTCGTGCTTGCGCTCGGAGTTGGCGGCTTCCACTTCGACGCGGCGCGCCAAGTCCTCGAGCCGCTTGGTCTCGCGTTCGAACAGCAATTCTTTCAGAAGGTGAACGCCTTGCGGCGCCGAGTGTTGCGTCATCGCGCACCGGTCCTGACGAAATTCAAATCAGCTCAATCATTCGGAGGGCCAGATGGCCCAGCCCGCCTTGCATCTCACCCGCGCGTGAGGCGCCGCAGATGCTGGCCGAGATCATCGATGCCCTGTGACAGCGCAGTCAGATGCTCTTCGCGATCCGTGCGGGCCTGATGGCGCAAGGCATCGACCTTGCCTTCCAGCGTTTGCAGCCGCGTCTCCAGTGTCTGCAAGCGTGCGTCCCATTCCCGGCGCATCTCGCCGAACAACAGGTCGCGGATGCGCTCCATGGAGTCGTCGCCCACGTCTCGCGCCGTATCGTAGCCGGTATCGCGACCCAAATCACGTCCCGTGTCGCGGGCATGTCCATAGCTCGACCCGTTGAGATAGGGCGCTGGCTGGCCGAAAGGATTGACTGTCATTGAACGCACCTGACTCTGAAGGCGGATACCCGGAAAGTTATCGTGTTTGCAAACTCTGGCTGTTTTGGGCCCGCCGCGTGCCAGTCCAGCCAGCGACTGTAGACGTGCAGCCAGGACGGTTGCCACTCCCGTAAGACACTACTCCACTTTCCACGAATTTCGAAGTCTCTTTCCAATCAGCACCTTGAAATCCCTCATGCATTGCGATGCTACATCGCCCGCAGCAAGTTTGCAGAGAGAGATTTCCACTTGAAGTTGTTGTACTACTTACACTTCAACCCTTAAAGGTTCCCTCATAAGTCTTACGCAATTCAGCCTTTTGCACCTTTCCCATCGCATTGCGTGGTAACTCGGCGACCAGAAACACGCGCTTCGGCTGCTTGAATTTGGCCAGCCGCCCGGCCAATTGCGCGATGATGTCCGCCTCGCTCGGCGCCGTTTGACCAGCCGCCGCCGTCACCACGGCCGCGACCCCCTCGCCGAAATCCGGATGCGGCAGGCCAATCACCGCTGCCTCGCCCACACCCGGCATGGCGTTGATCTCGTCCTCGATCTCCTTGGGGTAGACGTTGAAGCCACCCGAGATGATCAGGTCCTTAGCCCGGCCCACGATGGTCACCCGCCCGTCGAGCGCCATCTCCGCCACATCACCAGTGATGAAGTAGCCATCAGGCCGGAACTCTTCCTTGGTTTTTTCTGGGTTGCGCCAATAGCCCGAGAACACGTTCGGCCCCTTCACTTCAAGCACGCCCGGCTCTTTTGGCGGCAGCACCTTGCCGTCCGCGGACGCGATCCGCACCGAAATCCCCGGCAGTGCAAACCCCACCGTGCCGGCCACCCGCTCACCAGTCTTGTAGGGGTTCGACGTGATCATCCCGGTTTCGGTCATGCCGTAGCGCTCGACGATATCGAGCCCCGTCCGCGCTTTGAACGCCACATGCGTCTCCGCCAGCAGCGGTGCCGAGCCGGCAATGACAATCCGCAGCTTCTGGCACTGCGCCGACGTGAACTTTTCCGTGCCCAGCAAGCGGGTATAAAACGTCGGCACGCCCATCATGACGCTGGCCTTGGGCAGATCTTTGAGAACCGCGTCCAGATCGAACTTGGTGTGCCACAGCATCGGCACGCCATTCAGCAGCGCCGTATGCAAGGCCACAAACAGCCCGTGTACATGGAAGATCGGCAACGCATGCAGCAGCACGTCATCCGTGCGAAAACCCCAGGTGTCTGTCAGCGTCTCCGCATTCGACACCAGGTTCTCGTGGCTGATCATGGCGCCCTTTGAACGCCCCGTGGTGCCAGACGTATAGAGAAGTGCCGCCAGATCCTTCGGCGTCCGCTCCACAGTCTTGTGCGTGTCCGTTTGCTTGAACGCCAGATCGACGATTGAGCCGGTGCCGTCCGCTTCCAGCGTCTCGATGGCTTTGATCGTCTTGGCGACAGGCAGCGCCACCAGTGCTGGTTTGGCCGCCTTCGGCACCAGCAGCAGCGTCGGCTCGGCATCGCCGATGAAGTACTCCAGCTCAGCAGCCGTATAAGCCGTGTTCAGCGGATTGTAGATCGCCCCGATCTTCAGCACGGCGAGATAGATACAGACCGACGTGATCGACTTTTCGGCTTGCACCATCACCCGGTCGCCCGGCTGCACACCCAGCGCCACCAGCGCATTGGCAAACCGGCTCGTCACGCGCCGCAGCTGGTCGTAGCGCAGCGTGAAACCATCGGGTTGCTGGAAGGCAATCCCGCCACCCGCCGCCGCCATACCAGCATCGAGACGCACAAAAAGGTTCGCATTCGTCATGAATTGAGCTCGTGTGAGGCGCAGCCCACGGCCGAATGCCGGGCGAAATTCTTATAGCCCGCTCGCGCCCAGCAGCAACCGCCACGCTTTAGCCATAGCCGCGACCCATCCGCGCCGCACGCGCGCCAGCAAACTGCCATGCCGCGCCCAAACCTCTGCCGCAAAACGGGTCTAACCCACGAATTCAGTTATGGATTTTTGGAAAGGATTTCTGATGCGTCTCTTCACGCTTGCTGCCATGGCCGTTTCCGCCGCAGCTTTCGGATTGGGCACCATCGCCCACCCTGCGCTGGCCTCGAACCCGGCGAAACTCTCAGGCCCCTACGTCCACGACAATCTGACTGTCTATTTCATCCACGGCACCAGCGCCCCCGGCGCAGTCCCCCTCACGCTCACCGAGGCCTTCGCCAAAGGTTCGATCAAGGTCATCGAAACCGGCAGCGTCAACAGCCTCGACATCGAGAACGTGGGCGATGCCGACATCTTCATCCAGGCCGGTGACATCGTCAAAGGCGGTCAGCAAGATCGCGTGCTGATGATGAGCATGATCCTGCCCGCCAAATCCGGCAAAGTGCCGATCGGTAGCTTCTGCGTCGAGCAAGGCCGCTGGGCAAAACGCGGCACCGAGGACGTAAAGAACTTTGCCAGCGCCGCAGACTCACTGCCCTCCCGCGAAGCCAAGCTCGCCATGAAGGCACCCGCCAAGCCATCCGTCGCGACGGCTGAACCTGCAACGGGGGCACAACGCCGGACCAGTCACAGCGTCGGCGGCGGCAACGACACCAGCAAGCGCCAATCCGAAGTCTGGTCGGCTGTGTCCGACGTGCAGGCCAAGCTCAGCGCCCGCGTTGGCGCTCCTGTCGCCGCCGCGCAATCCGCCTCCAGCCTCCAATTAAGCCTCGAAAACGAACGCGTCCGAGCCAGCCGCGCGGCCTACGTGACGAGCCTCACCGACAAGGCCCAGGCCGACGACATCGTCGGCTATGTCTTTGCAATCAACGGCAAGATCAACAGCGCCGACCAGTATCCATCGAACGGCCTGTTCAAGAAGATGTGGCCCAAGCTGTTGGCCGCCAGCGCCACCGAAGCCCTCGGCGAAGTGCGCCGCACGGCATCCACATCCTCAGACCCAGCACCAGCGGCCATGGCACCCGTCAGCAATGCCGATGTCGCCGGCTTCCTGGCCAACGCAGAATCCGGCAAGTCCGAAGAAAAGCCTCTCGGCAAGCTGGCCCGCCAGGAACTGCGCGACAACGAGAAGTCTCTCTACGTCGAAGCCCGCAAGGCCGACGGCAGCTGGGTGCACCGCAACTATCTGGCGAAGTGAGGGTAGTCCGGCTGCTGATCTTCTCCTCTTCGCAAAAGAGCGAAGGGGAGAAACCCCAGAACTGCAAGGCCTCTCCACCGCTCACAATGTGCTCAGAACCGAAACGCAGACTCGAACTTCTCGTCATCCCGGCGCAGGCCGGGCCCCACGGCAACACGCTATTGGTCGTTGCCATCGAAAACGGCATGAAAGCCAAAGATCACGAAAACCAGCGAGTTCGACGCTTGCCGTGGGTCGCGGCCTGCGCCGGGATGACGAGGGGGACAAACCACACTTCAAACCCCGCGACGTAAGCCGCCGACGCCTTCAATCGCGCAGCGCCGGGCCCGCTCGCGATCAAGCTCTTTGCCGACTTCAGCGGCAAACATCAGCCCGCGCGACACTTGCGCCGGCGTGAGCCCGCGCGCCTGCGATGA
>JANNEU010000152.1:0-2117 GCA_031379035.1 Hyphomicrobiaceae bacterium
ACACGACATGCGGCGGTTTCGGAATGAACAGTTGCCGCGTCACCGAAACACGGCGGCCCGCACCTGCTTGCTCATCCCTTCGATCTTTGTCATCTGCAAAGACCGTCGCAGCAAAAAGCAATGCGCCAATACATCCCATCATCGACATGATGACAAGCGCAGCAACGCCCGCCGCGCGGGACTTGGATCGAAACGGCATTGGGGACCTCGGTGTTGACTGTCCCCACTATGTGAATAATACCTCAGCTTGTGAATTCGTATTCACGGAGAGGTCCGTTGTCCCCTGAAAAGCCCAGAAAAACGCCGTCACAGGCGCGTTCCAGTCATACTGTCGAGGCTATCTTCGATGCCGCGATTCAGGTTTTACTCGATGGTGGGCTTGAACGACTGACGACAACGCGCGTCGCGGAACGCGCCGGTGTTTCGGTCGGGTCGCTCTACCAGTACTTCCAAAACAAACAGTCGCTGGTGGCTACAGTATTGGAGAGGCATCTGCTGCATGTTGTCGGTGCTGTCGAGAAGGGGTGTGCGCTGGCCAAAGGCCAAACTATCGACGTCATGGCATCGGCAGTAGCCGATTGCTTCGTTGCGGCAAAGCTGGATCAGCCCGCTACTTCCCGGGCGCTATATGCTGTTGCCGCAGAGGTGGGCGGTGCAGCCGTGGTCGCACGTCTGACGATGCGATCACAACTCGCCCTCTGCGACATGCTGGCCACGGCATCGGATGCAAGGTTCCAAAATCCAGCTCTGATCGCATTCATGCTTTCGACCGCGGCAGTAGGACCGGTGCAAGCATTGTTGATGTCAGACGCTTCCCCGGAGATGGTGCGCGCGGTGAGGCAGCACTTGGCGATGATGATGACGTCCTACCTGAATGCCTCCGCGATTCCTGCGCCCAAAACCTGAGAAATCAGGGGCAAAGAATGTCTCTTGTGGCTACATTTCCGCCCTAAGATTCTGACTGCAACTGTCTTTTTGCTTGGTCAGCTTAGGTGCCGTTTGCGTCGGTCGCACGAGACGTTCAGCGCCTGCGGCCGCCCCTCCCCCGGATCAAGCGTCCGCGGCTAACCCTCGCCCCGTGAAGGACGGTGAGAATTTGCGCTGTCGCTGACTGCCGCTCGTGACGTGAAGAGAAACCAAGCTACCGCTGGCGTGGGCCTTTTTGGGTTTCGGTAGGCACGCCGCATAGACTTCCACGCGCCTCCATGATTCAACAGCGGCGTGGAGAGATAAGATGACGGATACGGGACGTACCATTGACGACGGCCAGGGGACGCTGCCGGGCGCGCGCCACCGGTTGTCCAAACTCACCCTCGATCCGGGCTCGGTCAAGCGCGGCAATGCCAACATCGAGCATGAGCGCGAAGTGGCGATGTTCGACATTCTCGAAGCCAACGAATTCGAGCTACTCGGCCGCGACGACGGCCCCTATGGCCTCGTGCTGGGCGTCGTGGATGACCGTCTGGTGTTCACGGCGACCCCGGAAGCGGGCGGCGAGGCATCCGTCATCCAAGTGGGCCTGATGCCGCTGCGGCGGGTCATGAAGGACTATTTCCTGGTCTGCGAGACCTACTTTGACGCCATCCGCACGGCACCACCCTCACGCATCCAGCAGATCGATGTCGGCCGCCGCGCGCTGCACGACGAGGGGGCCAAAGCGCTGACCGAGCGCCTCGCCGACCGCCTCCGGCTCGACACCACCACGGCCCGGCGGCTGTTCACGCTGATCTGCGCCTTGCACTGGCGGGGGTGACGCGATTTCGCCATCCTGCCCATGGCTCCCCCGGCCGCCTTTCGCACTTGCGTTGGTAAGGGTTTCCTGCGCAATGTCCGCCGAAATCCGACCCCAAACCCGCGAGCACAACCCGCGAGAAAGATCCGCTGGACCCCGCATGGCGAAAGAAGAACTGCTGGAATTTCCGGGCTTTGTGTCCGAACTCCTTCCAAACGCGACCTTCCGGGTAAAACTCGAGAATGGCCACGAGATCATCGCGCACACCGCCGGAAAGATGCGCAAAAATCGGATCCGGGTCCTTGCCGGCGACAAAGTTTTGGTCGAAATGACGCCCTATGACCTCACCAAAGGCCGCATTACTTACCGCTTTAAGTAGGATCGA
>JANNEU010000166.1:0-22666 GCA_031379035.1 Hyphomicrobiaceae bacterium
AGGAACACCGCCTGGTTCATCTGGCTGCCGGAGTTGGGCTGTACGTTGGCGAACTTGCAGCCAAACAATTGCTTGGCGCGCTCAATGGCCAATGTCTCGGCCTGATCAACGAACTGGCAGCCGCCATAGTAACGCTTGCCCGGATAACCCTCTGCGTACTTGTTGGTCATCACCGAGCCGGCGGCTTCGAGCACGGCGCGGGAGACGATGTTTTCTGATGCAATCAGCTCGATCTCGTGACGCTGGCGGTCAAGTTCGCGCGTGATGGTGCCGAACAGCTCCGGGTCCGCATCTGCCAGGCTGGCCGAAAAGAAATTAGTGTGCGCTGACGCTGTTTTCTGGGCGGTCGACATGGGGGGGAGCCTCGCAAATTCGCCTGTATCATGCGCCGCTTAGCATGGCCGCCGCGGCACCGACAAGCGAATGTCCCGCTTCGACCCTGCGGCGTGTCACCCTCCATTCGCTGCCTCGCGACACCCCTGCGGAACGTGCTAGCCAGCGGCATGAAAATGGCACCGATTCGCATCATTGGTATCGATCCTGGGCTCCGCCGCACCGGCTGGGGCGTGATCGAAACGGATGGGGTGCGCCTCAGCTATGTCGCGAGTGGCATGATTGCCTCCGATCCGGACGACATGCTGGCGGTGCGCTTGGCGGACCTCTACCGTGGACTGAGCGCTGTTCTGGCCAACCACACGCCCGGCGAGGCAGCCGTCGAAGAAACATTCGTCAACGAGAACGCCAAGGCAACGTTGAAGCTCGGCCAGGCGCGCGGTATCGCCATGCTTGCCCCAGCCATGAAATCAATCAAAGTGGCCGAGTACACACCCAACCTGATCAAGAAGACCGTCGTCGGCGCGGGCCACGCCGACAAAAAACAGATCCAGATGATGGTGCAGATGCTGCTGCCGAAGGCCAAGTTCGACACCGCCGATGAAGCCGACGCGCTCGCCATTGCCATCTGCCACGCCAATCATCGCTCCAGCCCGCACGCGCTGGCGTTGGCGCAACGCATCGCGCTGGCAGAGGCGCGGTAGCCACCAGCCACTAGCAGTTGGTTCCCAATCCGAGTATCCCCAATTTTCGTCATGGCTGCGCAGGCGGCCATGACGGACGTTAGGGTGGGCAAGCGACACTCAGGCACTTTTGGAGCGGTATCCCCCCATGATCGGCAAGTTGCGCGGCAAGGTCGATGCCATCGGCGAAAGCCATCTGATCATCGATGTGATGGGCGTCGGCTACGAAGTGCTGGCATCGGGACGCACGCTGCGAAACCTGAAAACCGGTGATGAAACGTCGCTGACCATCGACACGCATGTGCGCGAGGACTCAATCAAACTGTACGGTTTCACCAGCGAAGTCGAGCGCACCTGGTTCCGCACTCTGCAGGGCATTCAAGGTGTCGGCTCCAAGGTCGCGCTTGCGGTGCTCGGCACGCTCGCCCCGCAGGATCTGGCAAACGCCATCGCACTTGGTAACTGGCAGGCTGTGGAAGAGACCAACGGCGTCGGCAAGAAGCTCGCGCAACGCATCGTGATGGAACTGAAGGACAAGGCACCGGGGCTGTCGATTGGCAGCCTGGCAATGCCCGCCGGTGCGCCATCCAAAGGCGACACCAGTGCAACAATCGGCAACGCTCCCGCTGAAGCGATTTCTGCACTCACGAACCTGGGCTATCAACCGATGCAGGCGAGCCAAGCGGTTGCCGCCGCCATGCAAGAGCTGGGCGATGGTGCCGATGTTGCCAAACTGATCCGACGTGGCCTGCGCGAATTGGCGCGCTGACAACAGCCTTCCAATGGGTGCCGCAGTTTGCTAAAGCGACTGCGGGCCACCTCTCCCCACCGAGAGGCAACTATCTGGAAGGATAGATCATGACGACTGCCAAACCGGCCAAGAAGCCGAACTGTTCGCATTTCTCCTCCGGCCCTTGCGCCAAGCGCCCCGGTTGGTCTCTCAAGGCTCTAGAAGGTGCTTTCCTCGGCCGCTCGCACCGCGCCAAAGAGGGCAAGGCCCGCCTCAAACTCGCCATCGACAAGACCAAGTCTCTGCTCGGCCTGCCGCCGGGTTTCCATTGCGCCGTCGTACCCGCGTCCGACACGGGTGCCTATGAAATGGCCATGTGGGCCATGCTGGGGCCGCGCGGCGTCGATGCACTCTCGTGGGAAAGCTTCGGCGCGGGCTGGGTCACCGACCTCACCAAACAGCTAAAGCTCAAAGACGCCCGCGTTCTCAATGCCGACTACGGCCATTTGCCTGATTTGAGCACAGTCAACTTCGCCCACGATGTGCTGTTCACGGCCAACGGCACCACCTCCGGCGTAAAAATCCCCAACTACGATTGGATCCCCGCCGCCCGCGAAGGCCTGACCTTCGTGGATGCGACATCGGCGGCATTTGCGCAGCCAGTCGATTGGTCAAAGGTCGATGTGTTCACGTTCTCCTGGCAGAAGGTGCTCGGCGGCGAAGCAGCCCACGGCATGCTGATCCTGTCGCCCCGCGCCGTGCAACGCCTTGAGAGCCACACACCAGCGTGGCCCATGCCAAAGATTTTCCGCATGACCAAAGGCGGAAAATTCATGGCCGAGATCTTTGAAGGCGAGACCATCAATACGCCCTCGATGCTGGCTCTTGAGGATTATCTCGACGCCCTTAAGTGGGCTGAAAGCATCGGCGGCGCTGGTGCGCTCGCCGCCCGCGCCGACGCCAACGCCGGTGCCTTGAACGCCTGGGTTGATAGCACCGCCTGGATCGCAAACCTGGCTGTTGTTCCGGCGACGCGTTCAAACACCAGCGTGTGCTTGAGAATTGTCGATCCCGCCGTCACAAAGCTTTCGCTCGACGCGCAGGCCGCGTTCGCCAAGGCCATGGCCGCGACCCTCGATAAAGAAGGCGTCGCCAACGACATCGCCTTTTATCGCGACGCCCCGCCTGGTCTGCGCATCTGGACCGGCTCGACAATTGAAACGTCTGACGTTGAGGCCCTGCTGCCCTGGCTCGATTGGGCGTTCGCAGCCGAGAAGGCGAAGCTGGGCTGAGCGCCGCCATGTAGGTTGGGTCAAGCGTTTCCAGCGCGACCCAACATTTTCGTGCCGTGCCAGCCCTGTTGGGTCGCGGCCGAAGAGGCCTTGACCCAACCTACGTCTGTCTCGACCGTTTCCAACGAGGGCCCGTATGTCTCAACCAAATGCTGAAAGGGTATGCAAAGAAATCTACGCTGAGACAAAGGTGTTTTATTCAGAGCTGCGCGAACGAACACGCTTGGATTGCGGTTACGAGGTTCTCCTCAGTCCACCACTGTTCAGGCCCAAGATACTATTCATCGGCTTTCAACCCCATCCAGGACAAATGAGTTCGGAAGAGGCTCGCGACCGCGGTTATGAATGCGGGCCACCCAACCGCATGCTGTACGCGACTGAGCATTGGCCGCTGGCTAAGGTGACGAGGCAGATGTTCGGTGAGAAATTTTTGATGCAGTGCACCGCGACAAATCTTGTCTATCTCAGAGCGCCGAGTGTTGACGATTACAAAATGACGTTTCGGCACCACGTGAAACAAATACTGCAGTTTTGCAATCGTCAAACCATGAAGCTCGCGGACGCCTTGGAACCAAAGCTGATTTTGTTTGTCGGCTTGGGCACAATGGAGATGGTCGTTCCGACAGGAAGGAAACTCGTGCAGTCCTCCTACGAGCGACGGCTGCTCGAAGAAGGACAGTACGGAATGCACAAGGCCGTCAGTTGTATACATCTCTCGGGTGCACGGCCGAAGCCAAGCCGAGGTGAAAAAGACTTCATCGCAAACCACATCGGCGAAATGCTAGCCGCATAACCCTCAGACACTCACGAGCAAATTTTCAATGACAACCAAACCTCGCGTGCTCATCTCCGATGAACTCTCCCCCGCCGCCGTGCAAATCTTCAAGGATCGCGGCATCGACGTCACGTTCGAGCCGACCCTCGGCAAAGACAAGGACAAGCTCCTGGCAGCCATCGCCGGCTATGATGGCCTCGCGATCCGCTCGGCGACGAAGGTCACCGACAAGCTTTTGGCCGCCGCGACTGGCCTAAAAGTCATCGGCCGCGCGGGCATCGGCGTCGACAACGTCGATATCAAAGCCGCCACGGCGCGCGGCATCATTGTCATGAACACACCATTCGGCAATTCGATCACCACGGCCGAACACGCCATCTCCATGATGATGGCGTTGGCCCGCCAGATCCCCGAGGCGGATCGCTCCACCCAAGCCGGCAAGTGGGAAAAATCAAAATTTCTGGGCGTCGAACTCTTCTCCAAAACGCTGGGTGTCATCGGTTGCGGCAACATCGGTGCCATTGTCGCTGACCGCGGCGTCGGGCTGAAAATGAAAGTGATCGCGTTTGATCCCTTCCTGTCGCCTGAGCGCGCGGTTGCCCTCGGCGTTGAGAAAGTCGAGCTGGATGAGCTGTTGCGGCGCGCTGATTTTATCACTTTGCATACACCGCTGACCGAGAAAACCCGCAACATCCTGGATGCCAAAGCGCTCGCCAAAACCAAGGCAGGCGTCCGCATCATCAACTGCGCGCGCGGCGGCCTGATTGACGAAGCCGCGTTGCTGGCCGCGTTGAAGTCCGGTCACGTCGCCGGCGCGGCGCTCGACGTGTTCGAAGTGGAGCCCGCCAAAGAGAACCCGCTGTTCGGTGTGCCCAATCTCGTCGCCACGCCCCATCTCGGTGCCGCCACCGGCGAAGCGCAGGAAAACGTAGCGCTGCAAGTTGCCGAGCAAATGTCCGACTATCTGCTGCGCGGTGCCATTTCCAACGCGGTCAATTTCCCATCCATAACCGCCGAAGAAGCGCCGCGCCTGCGCCCCTTCATCAAGCTCGTGGAGCAGCTCGGCAGTTTCGCCGGCCAGCTCACAGAGACGCAAATAAAAGGCATCCGCATTGCCTACTCCGGCGAGGTGGCC
The DNA here is from genome assembly GCA_031379035.1 of Hyphomicrobiaceae bacterium. Taxonomy (GTDB): domain Bacteria; phylum Pseudomonadota; class Alphaproteobacteria; order Rhizobiales; family Hyphomicrobiaceae; genus JABFRJ01. The sequence goes on from JANNEU010000166.1 coordinate 4,949, forward strand.
AAGCTCAACGTCAAGCCGATGACGGCGGCGGCGGTCGCCAACGTGCTGAAGTTCCACATGGGCGAAGGCATCAACATGGTCTCCGCCGTCAGCCTCGCCGAAGAGCGCGGCGTGCGCATTGAGACGACCACCGCAACTCAGGCCGGTGCCTACGAAAGCTACATCAAGCTCACCGTCGTCACGGATGACTATGATCGTGCCGTGGGCGGGACGGTGTTCGCTGACGGGCGTCCGCGCTTCATCCAGGTGCGCGACATCAACATGGAGTTCGAGTTGACGCCAAACATGCTGTTCGTGCGCAATGCCGACAAGCCCGGCTTCATCGGCCAATTTGGCAACGTCATGGGCGACGCGGGCGTCAACATCGCGACACTCAACCTCGGCCGCGACAAGCCGGGCGGCGATGCGATCTGTCTGGTGGCGGTGGACGAGCCGATTTCAGATGCGGTGCTGTCCAAGGTCAAGGCGCTCCCGCAAGTCATCCGCGCCAACCGCTTGCGCTTCTGAGCGCGGCGGAAACCTCCCTACCCCGGCCGCACTTGTCCCGTGCCGCGCACGATGTACTTGAAGCTGGTCAACTGCTCGACCCCGACGGGGCCGCGTGCATGCATGCGGCCCGTGGCGATGCCGATCTCCGCACCCATGCCGAACTCGCCGCCGTCAGCGAACTGGGTGGAGGCGTTGTGCAGCACGATGGCACTGTCGACGCGCGCGATGAAGCGCTCGGCTGTGCCATTGCATTCGGTGACGATGCAGTCAGTGTGCTGGGAGCCATAGCGCGCGATGTGAGCGATCGCTTCGTCCACCCCATCGACGGTTTTCACGGCAATGACCGCGTCGAGGAATTCCTTGCCGTAGTCATCGGCGGCGGCAGGCTTGACGCGTTTGTCCACGGCCACCGCTGCCGCGTCCCCACGCACTTCGCAACCGGCTGCAAGCAGCGCTTTAACCAGCGGCGTCAGATTGTCCTCGTCCGCGTTCTTATCCACGAGCAGGCACTCGGTCGAGCCGCACACGGATGTGCGCCGCATCTTGGCATTAACGACCAACGGCACCGCGATATCGATATCGGCACCACGATCCACATAGGTGTGGCAGATGCCTTCGAGGTGCGCGAACACCGGCACGCGCGCCTCTTTCTGCACGCGTGCCACGAGGCTCTTGCCGCCACGCGGAACGATCACATCGATAGTGCCATCGAGCCCGGCCAGCAGATGGCCAACCGCCGCACGATCCGTCGTTGGAACGAGTTGGATCGCTGTTGTGGGCAGGCCGGCTGCGGCCAACCCGGCGGCAAGGCACGCATGGATCTCTGCGGCTGATTGGCTACTGTCGGACCCAGCGCGCAGAATACAGGCGTTGCCGGCTTTGAGGCTCAAGCCACCGGCGTCCGCCACTACGTTGGGCCGGCTTTCAAAGATAATCCCGATCACACCGAGCGGTGTGCGCACCCGGCTGATCTGCAATCCATTCGGCCGTGTCCATTCGGCAATCTTGGCCCCCACGGGATCGGGCAACGCAGCAATCTCTTCCAGGCCTTTAGCAATGGCATCGATGCGGTTGGCATCAAGCATCAGCCGTTCAAGAAATGCGCCGGTGATGCCCCGGGCCCGCGCGGCACTAAGATCGCGTGCGTTAGCCGCGAGGATTGCGGCCGTGCGGGTGCGCAACGTCGCAGCCGCCGTCGTCAGCGCCAAATTCTTGGCAGCGGTCGTGGCAAGCGCCACGTCGCGCGCTGCCGCCCGCGCGGACTGGCCGAGCTGCTGCATGGTTGCAGCCACATCGTCCGCGGCCATCTTGGCTTCATGTCTCGACATGACTTCGACTTTCACTGAGGTCTCGGAGACTTACTTTACACCAATTTCGAAACCTGCATCAGTAGCGGCATCTGGAGCACGGTCTACTGCAACCGCACCGGCATAGCGCAGCGGTAAAGATCTGCGCGCTAGATGCGTCCTCACCCCCGCCCCGACGGGCCAGAGAGCGCCATATCATCGCGGTGGATGAGCTCGGCGCGGCCGGCGTGACCGAGGATCTTTTCGATCTCGGCAGATTTCTTGCCGACAATCTGGCGCGCTTCATCGGCATCATAAGCGATCAAGCCGCGCCCCAATTCCATGCCTTTGGCGGATTTGATCACCACCGCATCGCCACGATTGAAGGTGCCTTCAATTTTGCTGACACCCGCCGGCAGCAGACTTTTGCCTGACAACAGCGCTTTTTCTGCGCCGGCGTCCACGTGCACTGCGCCAGCCGGCTCCAGCTGCCCGGCGATCCAGCGCTTGCGCGCGGCGACCGGATCAGCGCTCGCGATGAACCACGTGCACGGCGCGCCTTCAACCAGCTGACGCAGCGGATGCAACGTCTTGCCCGACGCAATCACCATGTGAATGCCGGAACCCAGCGCGATGCGGCCAGCCTCGACCTTGGTCTTCATGCCGCCGCGCGAGAGTTCCGAACCGGCATCGCCGGCCATCGCCTCGATCTCCGGCGTGATCGCGCGCACTTCGTCGAGACGCACGGCATCGGGCCGCGAACCCGGCGGCGCTGTATAAAGACCGTCAATGTCGGACAGCAGCACTAAGCAATCAGCCGTGATCATACTGGCAACGCGCGCGGACAGCCGGTCGTTGTCACCGTAACGGATCTCGGTGGTGGCAACAGTATCGTTCTCGTTGACCACTGGAATGCACTTGTGCGCAATCAAGGTATCGATGGTGCGTCGCGCATTCAGATAGCGCCGCCGCTCCTCCGTATCACCCAAGGTGAGTAACACCTGCGCCACCGACAGCCCACGCGCCGCAAACACTTCGCGATAGGCCGCCGCCAGCGAAATCTGGCCAACGGCCGCCGCCGCCTGACTCTGTTCAAGCTCCAGCGGTCCCGTTGGCAGTCCCAGCACATGGCGACCCAGCGCGATGGCGCCAGATGAGACCAGCACCAAGTCTTTGCCCGACGCCGCGAGAGCCGCCACGTCATCGCCCAGCGCATTGAGCCATGTCGCGCGCAGCCGCCCGGTGCCGCGATCCACCAGCAACGCCGAGCCGATTTTCACGACAATCCTCTTGGCAGCAGTCCATTCAGCGCGGGGGATGGGCTTGGCGGGCATGGGGCGGCTCGTGAGCGGTGGGTCTGAGGTTGTCGGCGTGGCGATGCACTGCGTGGGCATCCCCCGTCAAGCGTGACCACGCTTGACCCTGTCCCTCATTGTCGTCCGAATTACGTTTCGGTCCCTTGAATTAGATACCCCTAGAGGGTATATGATGAAGCTCACAACATCGCGTGGCAACCATGTGCGCAGCCAAATCTCCATCCGCCCCAGGGGGCCGCAAGGCGCACGGCGTCGATGGCCCCGCGAAAGCGGCCAACCTCAAGCGGCTGAAGCGGGTCGAAGGCCAGATCCGTGGCATCCATAAGATGGTCGAAGAGGACCGCTATTGCGCTGACGTGTTGCGGCAGGTGTCCGCAGCCCAACAGGCCCTGCGGGCGGTTGGGCGCGAGCTGATCCGCAACCACCTCGCCCATTGTGCAACGCATGCCATCCACGCCGGCGGCGCGGAGGCAACCGCCATGTACGACGAGCTGCTTGAGATGTTCGATAAGAACTATCGCTGAGACCAACCCAGGACACGTACCATGGACGGGACCCTCATCCACCAGACCTATGCTGTCACCGGCATGCACTGCGGCGCGTGCGTCAAGAAGGTGACGGAGGCATTACGCAAGGTCGACGGCGTTACCTCGGCGAGCGTGACACTCGATCCGCCGGAAGCGCGGCTGGAAACCGTTGGCGCTATTGGTGCGGAGCAGCTCGAGGCCGCACTGGCACCGCTGGGCAAATACACGATCACCCCCGCGAAACCGCTCGCCACCCCTGTGGTTCCAAGCCTGGATGAGACCCAGCGCGAGAGCCTGTACCCGCTGTTCCTGATCATCGGTTACATCGCGCTGACTGTGGCGCTTATCTCGCGGGTGAGCGGAGACACCTCAGCGCAGGCCCTCATGAGCAACTTCATGGCCGGCTTTTTTCTTGTCTTTTCGTTCTTCAAACTGCTCGATCTTGAGGGATTTGCAGACGCCTACCGGTCCTATGATCTGATCGCCCGGGCTGTACCGGCGTGGGGCAAGGTGTATCCGTTCGTCGAACTAGGACTGGGTGCGGCCTACCTGCTGCGGATCGCACCCGTGGCGACCAACCTGATCACGCTCGTGCTGATGCTGGCTGGTGCCGCCGGCGTTTGGAAAGCGCTCGCCAACAAGCAGACGCTGCGCTGCGCCTGCCTCGGGACCGCGCTCAATCTTCCGATGACGACGGTGACCTTGGTCGAGGACATCGGCATGGCCGCGATGGCCGCGATGATGCTGCTGACCCTGCATTAAGTGCGGACTAACCGATCCGCGGCAACCGCCCTTCAACCGGATAGCGCGGATCGCTGTAGCCGGGCGTCGAGGAGTGGCCGGGTGGGACCAGCGTGTTGGCGAGTGCCTCATCCGCGGCGGTCCATGTGTAATCGGAGGCACCGACGTAGTCGGTCCACTGCTCGAACGTGCGTGGACCGGCGATGGCACTTGCAATGGCGCGGTTATTGAGCACCCAGGCGACGGCCCAATGCACCATCGTCGTGCCGCGCGCGGCTGCGTGTGCCTTCAAGGTTTCGGCCAGCATCATGCTTTCCGGCCGCCACTCCGTTTGCATCATGCGCTTGTCGGCGCGGGCCGCGCGCGTGCCGGACTCTGGGAGAACGTTGGCTTTGTATTTTCCGGTCAGCACGCCGCGCGCAATGGGCGAATAGGGCACCACACCCAGGTTGAAGTGACGCGCTGCGGGAATGACTTCGATCTCCGCCTGACGGTTCGCCATGTTGTAGACCGGCTGCACGGCGACAGGGCGCGGCACGTTGAGTTTGTCCGCCAGATGGCACGCATGCGCGATATGCCAGCCGCGCACGTTGGACAGCGCCCACTCGCGCACCTTGCCCTGCCGAATGAGCGTCCCGTAGGTCTCAACGACGCTTTCCCACGCTGTCTCATCATCAGGGAAATGCACATAGTAGAGATCGATGCGGTCGGTGCCCAGGCGCTTCAATGAATTCTCGACGGCGAGCATCACATGCGCCCGCGATTGGCCCTGATCGTTAGGACCTTTGGCAGTCGGGTTGCCGGACTTTGTGGCGAGGATCCAACGGTCACGATTGGCCTTGATGACGCGGCCGGTAATCTCTTCGGACGCCCCATTGGCGTATTGATTGGCCGTGTCGATGAAATTGACGCCGTTCTCGAACGCACTATCCGCCATACGCCTGGCCGTCGCCTCATCCGTCTGATCGCCGAACATCATCGTGCCAAGGCAGAGTTCGGACACCCGCATGCCGGAGGCGCCAAGGATACGAGTGGGAATTGGCATGGTTCTGGGTCTCGGGAGGTGGTGAGGCAGGGACTTTGATCGGTTCTGTCTAGGCGACGGGTCACACCGTCTTCGCCCGATCTCTCAACTTGAATTTCTGGATCTTGCCGGTGGAGGTCTTGGGGATCTCTTCGAAGGCCACGTGGCGAGGGACTTTGTAGGCCGCTAGGTGCTCTCGGCACCAGGCAATGATGTCCTCTTTGGATGGTGCCGCGACGCCGGGTTTCAGCTCAAGAAATGCGCACGGCGTTTCCCCCCACTTGTCATCGGGCTTAGCGACGACGGCGGCGTAACTGACGGCCGGATGCTTATAGAGCACGTCTTCGACTTCGATGGATGAGATGTTCTCGCCACCAGAGATGATGATGTCCTTCGAGCGATCTTTCAGCTGAATGTAGCCGTCCGGATAGCGCACGCCGAGGTCACCGGAGTGGAACCACCCACCGGCGAAGGCTTCTTCGGTGGCCGCTTTGTTTTTCAGATAGCCCTTCATGACGATGTTGCCGCGCATCATCACCTCGCCCAGCGTCACACCATCGGCAGGCACCGGGGCCATCGTTTCAGGGTCAAGCACAGCGAGGCTTTCGAGAGCCGCATAGCGCACACCCTGCCGGGCCTTCTTGGCAGCCTGCTCGGCGACGGGAAGCGCATTCCACTCGGCGTGCCATTCATTGGCGACCGACGGCCCATAGGTTTCTGTAAGCCCATACACGTGCGTGACGTTGAAACCGGCCGCAGCCATCGCACCAAGCACGGCTTCGGGCGGCGGCGCGCCGGCGGTGATGAAATCCACCTTGTGCGTGATGGCGCGCTGCTCGTCTGGCTTGGCAGCAAGCAGCGTCGACATGACGATGGGCGCGCCGCACATATGCGTCACCTTGTGATCAACGATGGCGTCAATCATCGCTTTGGCGCGAACGGCGCGCAGGCACACATGGGTGCCGGCAACGGCCGTGATCGTCCACGGAAAACACCAGCCGTTGCAGTGAAACATCGGCAGTGTCCACAGATACACGGGATGCTTCGGCAGGCTGGCTGCCATCATGTTTGCGTAACACATCAGCGCCGCGCCGCGATGATGCGTGACCACGCCTTTCGGGTTGCCGGTCGTGCCAGAGGTGTAGCCGAGTGCGATGGCTTCCCACTCGTCCTCCGGCCAGCGCCAGACGTGCGCCGGATCACCGGTGGCGATGAACCGTTCGTAGTCAAGTTCACCCAGCTTCTCGCCGCTCTGCGGGAACTGCGCGTCGTCAATATCGATGATGCGCGGGCGGACCTTGGCGAGGGCGAGCGCCTCTTTCATGACCGGCGCGAATTCCCGATCGGTGAAGAGAACTTTGGTTTCTGCATGGTCAAGCTGAAACGCAATGATCTGAGCGTCGAGACGGGTGTTAATGGTGTGCAGCGTCGCGCCCGTCATGGGCACGCCATAGTGCATCTCCAGCATCTCGGGTGTGTTTGGCAGGATCGCGGACACGGTGTCGCCAGGGCCGATCCCGAGGATTTTGAGAGCGGCTGCGAGCTGCCGGGTCCGCACATAAAGATCGCGGTAGGTGCGCCGGAGCGCGCCGTGGATGACGGCGGTATGATCAGGATAGCTCGCGGCCGTCCGTTCCAGAAAACTCAACGGCGTCAGCGCCTGGTAGTTTGCGGCGTTGCGGCCGAGGTCGGTCTCATAAACGGTTGGGCCGGACGTGGGCGCGTTGGCGCGCGAAGAAGGCGCGTTCAGAGGCGTGGGGGACATGGTACAGCAATCCTCAGTTCGGGGCTGTGGACCTTGTAACATTCCAACGGCCGCTGGCAATTCCGGCCGCAATTGCGAAGCGGCCAGCACACTTTAGTGTGCGTCTGACTTCGTTGCAGCGCCCGGGATGTGCGGTCGATTTAGGACAAAAGTGGCCGGGACTAGAAGCAGGAACATCACTGTCAGCAGCAGGAAGATGTCACCAAATGCCAACACCACCCCTTGCCGATGTACGATCCCGCTCAAGGTCTTGAGCGCCATCGCTGGTGCATCCGTGCCGTAGCTCGCGAACTTCTGTGTCAGTTGTTCGAGAAATTCCAGGGTCGGCCGGTGCGCCGAGGTGATGTGCTCGCGCAGGCGCGCCAGGTGCAGGTCGGTGCGTGCGTTCATCACCGTGGTCAAGAGCGCCAGACCCACCGCGCCACCAAGCGTTCGTGTCAGGTTGTAAAGGCTCGCAGCGTTTTTGAGCCGCTCCGGCGGCAATGCGCCTAACGTCAGATAGTTGATCGGTGCCATCGCCATCATGAGGCCAAAGCCGCGCAGCACCTGCGGCACAACTAACTCCCAGAAATCCCAGTCCCGGGTCAGCCCGCTCATAAGCCATGTTCCGAGCCCAAACGACGCAAAGCCGATAACAATCATGATCCGCGGGTCCATCTTGACCAGCAGCCGCCCGGTGATCGGGGCTGTGAGGAACATCGCCAATCCAGTGACAAACAACGCTTCCCCGATCATCAGCGCGCTGTAGCCGCGGACTTGGGACAGATACAGCGGATAAAGATAGGTCAGCCCAAAAAGTCCAATACCGACCACGAATGACAACAGGCATCCAAAGCCGAAGTTCCTGATGCGAAACGCGCGGATATCGACGATGGGTTCTGTGGCCGTCAACACGCGCCAGAAGAACACGGCCGCCGAAACCACAGACACAAGGGCGCAGATAACGATGGTCTGGTCGTTGAACCAGTCATCGCGCGCACCCTCTTCAAGGACGTATTCCAACGGTCCCAAGAAGCCGGCCATGGTGACCAGACCGAGCCAATCGCACCGCTTCAGCAACGCCCAGTCGGGCTTGTCGAAATCGATCAGAAAGTAACAGGTGGCCGTAATACAAATGCCCGGTACGATGTTGACGAAGAACAGCCAGTGCCAAGACAGCGCATCGGTCACATAGCCCCCGACACTGGGTCCAATGGTCGGCGCGAGGGTGATGATCAGGCCCATGACGGGGTTGACGTAGATCTGCTTATCGCGCGGGAACAACAGGTAGGCCGTCGCAAAGACCGTCGGGATCATCCCGCCTCCGATAAAGCCCTGTATTGCACGCCAGAAGACCATCTCGCCAAGACTGGTCGATAATCCGCACATCAGGCTCGCGAACGTGAACCCGGCGGCAGCCCCCGTGAACAGGATGCGCGTTCCGAGCGCGCGCGACAGAAAGCCGGACAGTGGGATCATGATCACCTCGGCGATCAGATAAGCGGTCTGCACCCACGTGACCTCGCTCGCGCTGGCCGACAAGCCAGCCTGCAATTCCGCGAGAGACGCCGACACGATCTGGATATCCAGGATCGCCATGAACATGCCGAGGATCATCGCGAGAAAGGCGAACATCCGCCGCCAGACGATGCGGCCGTCTGGCGTCATCGCCAGCGCCACAGGGACGGCAGCGGTTTCGGTCTTTGGCGCGGCCGACGCTGAGCTCATCGCGGGATGCCGCCTTGTCGCGTCATCGTGCGCGCGGCGCGTCAGCCGCTGCCGTCGCGGCCACTGGTGGCGTGGCCGGAGCTGAAGGCACCGGACGCTCCGTGCCGGACTTGGTATTGACACTGACGACCACACTCATCCCTGGCCGCAACAGACAGGCTTGCCGCGCTTCCGCTGGCAAAGCGATCCGGACGGGGACGCGCTGCACGATCTTGGTGAAGTTACCGGTCGCGTTGTCTGGCGGCAGCAACGAAAACACCGACCCGGCAGCCGGTGAAAAACTTTCAACCACGCCTTCCAGGCTGCACGCTGCATCGGCGTCGACCGCGATGCGCACGCGCTGACCGGGCTTCAAGCGCGCAAGCTGCGTTTCCTTAAAGTTGGCGTCAATGGACAACGCATCCATCGGCACCAAGCTGGCAAGCCGCTGCGCGGGTTGGACATAATCGCCCACCTGAACGCCGCGATTGCCGATCACGCCGTCGAAGGGCGCGCGCAGTTCCGTGAAGGTCAACTCGCGTTCAGCTTTCGCGAGTGCTGTCTCCGCTTGCCGGAGCTGGCTCTCCGCCTCGACGCGCTGGGCGTCAAATACACCAACAGCGCCGGATGCGGCCGCTAAAGCGGCTTCGACGCCCGTCACGTTGGCTTTCGCCTGTTCGTTGGCAGATTGGGCGGCGTCGAGTGCCTGCGCGCTGTTGATCCTGCGGGTCGCCAGTTCGGTCTGCCGCTTCATGTCTTGCGCGGCCTTGATAGCACCGGCCTTGGCAGCCAGCAGTTGCGCTTGTGCCTGATCGACGGTGGAGCGCTGCGCTGAAATCTGCTTGCCGATCCGGGCGATCATCGCGCGCTGGGTCTCGGTGGCGTCACGGGCCGCTCGTACGGCGAGCTGATAGTCGCCCGGATCAATACGCGCGATGAGATCACCGGCTTTGACAGCTGCGTTGTCTGCAACAGTGATCGCCGCGATGTAGCCAGCGACTTTGGGTGCTATCGTCGCCGCACGGGCAGTCACATAGGCGTCATCCGTCGTCACTTGGAAGCGCCCGATCGTCCACCAATTCGTGGCCAGATAGGCTAGCACAGCCAGGCCAACTACCGCCGAACCCAAAATAAGTTGCATGCGCCGCACGCGGCCGACGCCAGCGGCCCGCACATCAGGCGCGGACAGTTCAGCGCCCAACCGCCCCGGTCTTTCCGTTTCCGTAACGGCCTTTTGCATGACGCGCCACATCTCCTGGCCAAGGTCCGTTACAGTGTCCCGTCCGGCCTAGCTTGGATACCTTAGGTACCGTTATATGTTGCAAACCTCACTGAACCGTTGGGGTACTTTGTCATGCAATCTGCATCGCTTGCAACGCTGAGATGCAACACACGCGGGCGCTCGACGCGCTCACCGGTGGCATGTAGAGTTTCGCGCTGCGACGGGTCTTAAGACATTGTTGAGAGGTTGCCATGCCCTTCTTGGTCTCACGCTCGCGCACGACAAGCCCCTCGCTTGCCCGAAGCTCGACCCGCCGCCTGGGCTTTGCTGCGGCCATCCTGCTGCTCAGCCCGCTTTCAGCCTCGGCCGATGCGATTGATGGGGACTGGTGCTTTGCCACTCAGAACCTTCATATCCAGGGCCCGCGCATCCGTACGCCTTCGGGCCTGGAGATGACGGGTGACTATTCGCGGCACGGCTTCCAGTACACTGTACCGACCAACGAACCCGGTGCCGGCACGGCTATTTCCATGCAGTTGTTCAGCGAAGAACTCATGCAGTTGACGCGCGCTGGCGGTGCACCCGAGATGTGGCGCCGCTGCAAGCCGGTCAGCTGATGAGCGGCCAGCCGGACCAGAACAAAAGCCGTTCACGCCCGGTTAACAGCGCGAATGCGACTGGAGCCTCCACTATTGCTTAGGAGGGTCTCGCATGCGCCTGCCTCTGTCTGCTTATCTGATCGCCACGACCGTCGCATTAACCGCCGCTGGCAGCGCCGCGCAGGCGTCGCCATCGCTCGGCGGGTTGGGTGGCATCGTTGCCCCCCCGACAGCCGTCAGTGATGTCGCCTATCGCGAGGTGTGCAATCCTTGGGGCTTCAGTTGCCGGCGCGTTTGGGTCGACGACTATCGTGGCCGCGGCGGCTACAACGACGGCTATCGCTCCAGGGGTGGCTATAACGGCGGCTACAGCGCCCGCGACGCCGAGATTCGTCGCCAGCAGGCCGCTGACGCAGCCCAGCTTCGGCAGATTGCTGCCGAACGGCAGCGCGCCCTCGCGATCAAAGAGAGCTTCGCGCGCGGCCGTCCGGTCGTCGTGCAAGGCGCGCGGACGCGGAACGACATGCCTGAGCGTCAGGGTGGCCAGGAACGTTGATTTGAGCTTGGCTGCAGCGTCTGCGACACCACAACGGCCCCTTAACAGGGGCCGTTTTTTGTTTGCGCTGCTGGACGCCCGGGCGTAAGGCTTCGCCGCTTCGCATTCCGCGCAGCACACCGCCAAAGATGAGGCACGTGCCATGGGCTTTTATGCCGACAGCTTGAACCGCATTTCTCCGTCCGCAACCATCGCGGTGTCGACGAAAGCGCGCGAGCTGAAAGCCAAAGGCCGCGACATTATTGGCCTCGCAGCCGGTGAACCCGATTTCGACACGCCGCAAAACATCAAGGACGCCGCCAAGCGCGCGCTCGACGATGGCAAAACGCGTTACACAGACGTGGACGGCATTCCCGAGTTGAAAGCCGCCATCGTCAGCAAGTTCGCGCGTGAAAACGGGCTCAAGTACGAAAGCAAGCAGATCACCGTCGGCACCGGCGGCAAGCAGGTGCTGTACAATGCGCTGATGTGCACGCTCAATCCCGGCGATGAGGTGGTGATCCCTTCGCCCTGCTGGGTCAGCTACGCCGATATCGTTTTGCTCGGCGGCGGCACGCCCGTGTTCGTGCCGTGCGCCATCGAGACCGGATACAAGCTGACACCGGCGGCACTCGACGCTGCCATCAACGCCAAAACCAAATGGTTCCTGTTCAACGCGCCGTCAAACCCGACGGGTGCTGCCTACAGCCGCGCCGAACTCAAAGCGCTCACCGACGTCTTGATGCTGCCCAAAAATAAGCACGTCTGGGTGTTGACTGACGATATGTACGAGCACTTGCTCTACGACGGCAACGTCTTCAGCACGCCGGCCCAGGTTGAGCCCGCACTCTACGAACGCACACTGACCATGAACGGGCTATCGAAAGCCTATTGCATGACCGGCTGGCGTCTCGGCTATGCCGGCGGCCCCGAGGCGCTCATCAAGGCCATGTGCAAGCTGCAGAGCCAGTCGACATCGAACCCATGCTCGATCACGCAGTGGGCGGCGGTCGAAGCACTCAACGGTCCGCAGGATTTCATCCCCAAGCACAACAAGGTCTTCAAAGAGCGGCGCGATCTCGTCGTCTCCATGCTCAATCAAGCCAATGGCCTCAAGTGCCCCAAGCCGGAGGGCGCGTTTTACGTCTATCCGTCCTGCGCCGGGACCATCGGCAAAACGTCGAAATCAGGTGTGAAAATCACCAACGACGAGGCGTTTGCAACCACGTTGCTGGAAGAGGAAGGCGTCGCTGTTGTTCATGGCGCTGCCTTCGCGCAAGGCCCCGCCTTCCGTATCAGCTATGCCACTTCAACCAAAGATCTCGAGGAAGCCTGTACGCGCATTCAGCGCTTCTGCGGGAACTTGAAGTAGCGCGCGCCAACGCCACCCTGTCCACAGGGGACTATCGGCAACGATGGCCCCTTTTTGGCGGCTCGCAAGTCATCAACCGGCCGCATCATGCCGCATCACCTGTGACCGGCATGTTCTGGACAGGTGATGAGCACGCTCTATGGTTGGCTCCATCTCCCGATGCACCAAAACCCGGCCCCGGAGCTGCCCGGAGTCACCATGTACGATCCGACACAGTCGACAAATGCAGATCCGGTGACCCAGCCGCCGACGGCACCTGCCGGGCGGCCTGAGCCATCACGCGTGGCCGACGCGTCGGCCAACAACCTGTTCGACCGGCTGGCACCAGGGCTATTGCAGCCCTTCGGACGGCTGGCGCGGTTCGATCGGCCAACAGGCGCATGGCTGCTGTTGTTCCCGTGCTGGTGGGGCCAGATGCTGGGCGAGGTGCAGCAGGGTCACGCCTACCCAAACCTTTGGTATTTGGTACTGTTCCTCATTGGCGCGTTTGTCATGCGCGGCGCGGGCTGCGCTTACAACGATTTCGTCGATCGAGATTTCGACGCGCAGGTCGAGCGGACCCGGTCGCGGCCAATCCCGTCAGGCCAGGTGACGCCGCTGCAAGCGCTGCTGTTTGCCTGTATTTTATCGTTGATCGGGTTGCTGGTCCTGATCCAGTTCAACGGATTCACGATTGGGCTCGGGATCGCGTCGCTGGCGCTCGTCGCCGTCTATCCGTTTGCGAAGCGGACGACGAATTGGGCGCAGCTGGTGCTGGGTTTGACGTTCAAGTGGGGCGCGCTGGTGGGTTATGCTGCCATCACTGGCGGGCTCGGCTGGCCTGCGCTGCTGCTCTATGCGGGCTGCATTGCCTGGACCATCGGTTACGACACAATCTACGCGCATCAGGACACCCGCGACGATGCGGTGATCGGGCTACGCTCTACTGCGTTGCGGTTTGGCGACAACACTGGGCTTTGGCTGGCCGGGTTGTATAGCGCTGCCGTCTCGTTGTGGATGGTCGCGTCGCTTAGCGCGGGCGCGGGCTGGCCGGTGCTTGTGGCGCTGGGCGTGGTCGGATTGCAGATGGTCTGGCAGATTGCCACCCTCGACACGCAGAGCCCGGCCAACTGCCTGGAGCGCTTCAAGTCGAACCGGCTGGTCGGCTGGATTTTCGCAATCGGCTTAGTCACCGATCTGGTGCTGGTGCAGGCAGCCGGACGCCTATGACGCAGGCCGCAACTGTAGAACGGGTTTTGGCGCGACCGCGTCCCTCCGCAATCACGCCAAACAACCCTTGAACGCCTGTCAACCCTCGAGCCATCTGTGTGGCCTCTTCCTCATGATAGTCGCACAAAGGGCTTCCCGCCCGCTTAATGGAACCGTAAAAGTCGCGTGAACAACCTGCGCGCGTCGTCCCGATTTGCATCAGATGAGCGCCAAACTCTGCCCACTCGTTACGTGAGAGATGAAAAGTCATGAGCACACCAACAAGCTCTGCAACAACCGAGCGCACGTCGCAGCAATTGCTCCATCTGGTGTTTGGCGGCGAGTTGACCCATCTCGACGGCATCACGTTTGCCGATGTGGCCAAGCTCGATCTCGTTGGCATCTATCCGAACTACGCCGAAGCACACAAAGCCTGGAAGGGTGCGGCGCAGAAGACTGTCGATAATGCGCACATGCGTTATTTCATTGTTCACATGCACCGGCTGCTGGACCCTGCGGCTCAGCCGGCCCAGCCAGCCAAGAGGAGTTGAGGCGACCATGCCGATACGATCGATAGCTGGCAAGTTGGGAGCGGCAGCAGCAACGGTCGCTGTCTGGGACTGGCCGACACGGGCGTTTCATTGGCTGCTGGTTTTGTGCCTGTTGTCGGCGTGGCCAAGCTATCAATATGCCGAAAAGCTCGGCGATCCGACGCTGAAATGGCACCGCTATAATGGCTATGCGGTTCTGGTGCTAGTGGTGTTCCGGCTGCTGTGGGGCTTTCTCGGGTCGTCAACGGCGCGCTGGGTGGCGTTCGTGCGGTGGCCCTGGACGGCGGCGAGCTATGGGCTGGATCTGCTGCGCGGCCGCGACCGGAAGTTTCTGGGGCATAACCCGCTCGGCACCTACATGATCCTGGGACTGCTTGCGGCGGTGAGCGCGCAGGCGGCACTGGGGCTGCTGGTGGTCGAGCACAATGATACGACGTGGGGGCCGCTCTACAAGCTTGCCGGCGAGGCCAATCAAAAGGCCGTCCGGCAATGGCACGGCCTGCTGCTGTACTGGGCGATCCTGCCGCTGGTGGCGGCACACATCATCGCCAACACACTGTATGGCGTGCTGAAGCGTGATCCGCTGATCCGCGCCATGGTGACGGGGCGCAAGCCGGCCGAGGACTACGAGGACCAACGTGAAGCGGTGATCGCGCGCGATGTGACGTTGCGGGCGCTGGGCACGCTGGTATTGGCCCTCGGCATTGTCGCCGGCGGGATCATGGCAATGGGCGGTAAGCTGTTTTACTGAGGGCACTGAGGCTTCGCTTACGTGCCTTTGGGTTTTGGCGATGCCAGGCGTTTGATCATGTGAATGACCGGGTGGTCGCCGACCGTGGCGCGACCTTCAATTTCGTAGCCATGACGGCCGTACCAGCCGATGAGCGTTTGCTGCACGGCACCGGTATCGAGGCGGATGATGCGGCGGCCCAGTTGTTCGGCGCGGACTTCAGCCGCATCCAGCATGATCTGGCCGAGGCCCTGGCCTCGTGCATCCATGGCGGCGGCGACCGACCAGATGACGAGATCGTCGGGGCGCACGTCAAGGATCAGCACGCCGCGAACCACGGCGCGCTCCTCGGCGAGCCAGACTTCCATGGTTGCGACAATTTCCGCGTAGTCAGCCACCAGCGGTGGAGGTTCCAGGCCCAACAGCCGCTCGCGGTCGTAGGCGGCTTGCTGGAGCGCTTCAACGGTCGCGCGATCAGCCTCCGTTGCGCGGCGGAAACGGATGGGCGCCGGCGGCGGACGGTGCGCCTGTGCGAGCGTTGCATCAGAACTGGTCGTACCGGCTGTCACAGCGCGAAGCCACCATCGACGAGGAAGATCTGGCCGGTTGTGAAGGCGCTCTCGTCAGACGCGAGATACACGGCCATGGCGGCGATTTCCTCGGCCGTGCCGAGGCGGCCCATAGGCTGGCGATCAACGAACATCTGACGCACTTCATCCTCGGTTTTGTGGAGCGCCTTGGCTTGCGCTGAGATGCGCGCGTCGAGCGAGGGCGATTGCACGGTGCCGGGGCAGATGGCGTTACAGCGCACGCCCTTGCGGATGAAGTCGGCAGCGACGGCTTTGGAGAGGCCGATGACGGCGGCTTTAGTGGCACCGTAGACGTAGCGGTTCGGGACGCCGCGCACGGAGCCGGCACCTGACGCGATATTGACGATCGAGCAGCCGGTCTTGTTTGCAGCGGCGCGCGCGAGCATGCCGGGTGCGAAGGCGCGGATGGTGCGGTGCATGGACTTGACGTTGATGTCGAAGGAAAAGTCCCAATCGGCCTCCGAGCATTCGAGCACGGTGCCGGCATGGACGAAGCCGGCTGCGTTGAACAGAATATCGATGGGGCCAATGCGTTTGGCGGCGTCTTCAACTGATTTGGTGTTGCGCACGTCGATAATGTGCGTTTCAGCAATGCCTTCGTCGCGCAGGCCTTTCAGCGCATTGAGATCGATGTCGGAGGCGATGACCTTGGCACCCTCGCGGGCGAAGGCGAGCGCGGTAGCGCGGCCGATGCCGGCACCCGACGCGGTGCAGAACGCAATTTTACCAGCGAGACGGCCAGGGGCGTGGGCTGTCATACGATGTCCTTCTTGAGAATGGCTTCGATGCTGGCGTGCGGCATGGCGCTGCGTCCGTAGGTGAACGTCCCATGCGCTTTGATTTCTTCGGCAGCGGCGAACAGACCGCCGAGCGCGGCGCGGGCCATGGCCCCACCAACGCTGATGCGGCGCACGCCGATGCGGCCGAGTTCGGCCACCGTCAGCTGGGCATTGCCAGATGAGACGAGAACGTTGACGGGCTTGGCTGTGGATTTCACCACAGCCTCGATGCTCGCGATGTCAGGCAGGCCGGGCGCATAGATGACGTCGGCACCGGCCGCGTCGAAGGCCTTGAGCCGCGCCAGGGTGTCGGCAAGATCGCGACGGCCGTGCAGGAAGTTTTCAGCGCGGGCGGTGAGCGTGAATGGAAACGGCAACGCACGGGCAGCCGCGACGGCTGCTTTGACGCGCGCGATCGCCACGTCCATCGGATAGATCGGATTGGCAGCATCGCCGGTGGCGTCCTCAATGGAGCAGCCAACGAGGCCCGTCGCGGCCGCAGCCGGGATCATGGCGGCAGCGATCTCCGGCGCGTGGGCGTACAGATTTTCGAGATCGGCTGAAACGGGCAGCGCCGTGGCGGCACAAATCGCCGTCGCGTTGGCGAGCGCTTCCTCACGCGTGGCTTGGCCATCAACACGGCCGAGCGCGAAGGCCAAGCCCGCGCTGGTAGTCGCTAGCGCCTTGAACCCCAGACTGGCGAGGATCTTGGCCGACCCGGCATCCCAAGGATTGGGGATGACGAACGGCCCGGGGCCCTCGTGGAGCTTGCGGAAGGTGGCAGCTTTTTCGGCTTGCGTGGGCATGGGGGCGGCCCTTTGGCGAGAGTGTTCAAGGGTCAGTTTCGGCCTGATTGGGGCGTTGGGCAAGGGTGGATGAGCCGCCCGGTGATTGACTGGCGTGTATTCTACGGCACCGGAGGCTTTCATCTTATGTGCAGTCAACACTGTGACAAACTACGTCGCAATCCGCTTCAGGGCGGCTTGCAGTTTGGTCAGCGCTTGTTCCAGTTCGGCTTTGCGTTCGAGGGTTTCTTCGATGGCTTCGGGTTTAGCGCGGCTCATGAAGCTGGGGTTGTCGAGCTTGGCGTTCATTTTACCGAGGTCGACTTGCACGGCAGCGATTTCCTTTTCGAGCCGCGCTTTTTCAGCGCTCATGTCGATGACGCCGTCGAGTGGCAAGCAGACGGTCGCTTCGGCAACCACGATCTGCGCGGAGCCTTTCGGGGTAGCGGCAGCGAACGTGATGTCGTCGAGCCGCGCCATACGCTTGATGGTGTCGGCATGGCGATCAGTGCGCGTGCGCGTTTCAGCGCTGG
>JANNEU010000213.1:0-3220 GCA_031379035.1 Hyphomicrobiaceae bacterium
TTGCTGGAGCGGCGGATTGTCACCATCCCGGCCAAAGACTGGGAGGCTTTCGAAGCCTGGGCCAGCGGGCCGGCGCAGGAAATTCCGGCAATCAAGGAGCTGGCGACCAAGGCGCCGACATGGCAGCGGTAACGGTGCCGCGACCGCTCGGCGAGGCCGATGACCGCAGCCGCTTCGACTGCGGTCGCGATTCACTCAACATTTGGTTCCGCCAGCGCGCCTGGGCCAACCATGCCTCCGGCGTTTCGCGCACGAATGTCATCAGCGACGCCGCGACCGGCGAGATCGTCGGCTACGTCACATTGAGTTCGGCACAGATCGAGCGTGCATTTCTGGCCAAATCGCACCAGCGCAATAAGCCTGATCCCGTTCCGGTCACGCTACTTGGCCAGTTGGCGATCCACAAAGACCATCACGGCCAAGGCCATGCCCGATCGCTTCTGATGTTCGCCCTCAAGACGGCGGTCCGCGCATCGCAGGAGATTGGCAGCTTCGGCGTCATCACGCACCCGATCGACGACGGCGTCCGCGCCTTCTACCGACGCTGGGGCTTCCAGTATCTGTCCACTGATCCACGCGGGACCATGATCGTGCGTATCGTTGATCTCGAAGCCAGTGGGATCACGCCATGACGTTGGTAAAACTGTGTGACCGATGCACAAATTGGATGGTTTGATGAGGCGCTACCAGTTTTTCTAATCGCAAAGCCGATCACACTTTGATTGCTGCGGCGAATGACGGCCCCGACAAGCTGCCCTTGTGGTCGACGAGCGGCATGCAGAGTTTGGCGGTCAAAGGCGAGGCGCCATCTCGTTAGGTCATCATCAAGTAAGTGCCGACTGATCGCTGAAGCATGCCACCTGTGCGCCCACTTTACCGCCCCCTCGTATCCAGCCGAGGCACCCCGATGTTTCGTCGGCAAACTGCGCCGTGTAATCGAGGATCAGATTTGACCCGCCGATGGGCGGACCGCGTCGGCGAACGTCGTCATGCTACTGTTGGCGAGTGCGTCCAGATAGGTGCCCGCCGTGAGCGGCGGATTGCGCATGTCTGCCCTGTCAGATTCCAGGGCTTTGAGCACGCCATCACGAGCGCGCTCCGCTTACAGCTCACGCTGAGGGGCTATGGCTCAGTTCGAGCCAAGACCACGAAAGCGCCGATGTTCACTGCAGGACGCAAGTGAATACAGCCCTGTCGTCAGCAACTCCCAGCCAGTAAACCCAAATCACCATGTGCAACGCTCCTAAGCGCCGCCACTCACGTCGGAAGTTTTCGGGCAGCTCTCTGACTGGACCGACCGGAACTGACCGGCTACTTTCTGCACAAACCTGACCCAGAGTGACCAAGTTCTATTTCGTTCCTCGATTGACTTGTTTTGATCTTGTACCTTCCGTACACGCTTTTTCACACGCGCGCATCGAGTGGTGCGAAGCCACCACGGACGCGGCCGGTAAACTCGAACGCGAAGTCGCTCGGCGCAATGTGCTGCGTGAGGCAGTTGGCGTCGCGGAAGATACGTTCGAGTTCACCGCTGCGCCGCACCGCCGTCGTGCCGGCGACGTCGAACACCGCGCGTGCGAGGTCTGTGCCGAGGTGGACAGCAGCAGATGAGGCATTGCGTACCACGATGCGTTGAGCGGCGGAGAGCGGCGTCGCCGACTTCGCATGCTCCCAGATATCGGCGAGCGTTACGCGCATGCCTGCGGTCGCCAGATGCAGCGTGCCCTCCGCCTTTTCAAGCACGCGCAGAATCGCCGGATGCGATAGCAACGGGGCCTGCGAAAAGCGATCCTTCTTGCCAGCGAGTTCACGGCGTGTCTCGTCGAGCATGCGTCGCGCCAGGCCGAGGTGCACGACTGCGGCGCTGGTCGAGATGAACCAGGTGCTGGGGCTGCTGATCGCCCAGGGGTAGGTGCCGATCGCCTCCCCGCCCGGCCACGCGAAAGTGTTTCGATGGGGAACCAGCACATCCTCCATGACGACGTCATGGCTTCCGGTGCCGGACAGCCCCATGGTGTCCCAGGTTCGATCGATGCGCGCTGCGGCGACCGGCATCAGCACCGTAGTCGGTCGCACGGCTCCGGTGGCATCCGGCAACGGCAGCATGCCGCCGACATAGGTCGCAGCAGTGCATCCGGTGACATACGACCAACGCGCGTTCACACGCAGCCCTTCTTCCGTTCGATCCGCCTTGAACGACAGCGGGGCGTTGCTCCACGCGCAGCCAACATTTGGGTCAGAGAGGACGTCCTTGGCGAAGCTTCGGTCAGCAAGCGACTGCAGGATGGCATTGGCGCCCGCGCCGTGGATGACGGCCCAGCCTGTCGAGGCGTCGGCCTCCGCAAGCGCCAGCCCCATGTCGAACCAATCGACCAGCGAGCCTCCGAGCCCGCCGAATGCCGGCGGCAACAAGATTCGATAGACGCCCGCAGATTTGAGCCGATCAGTGAAATCGTCGGCGAGTGCATGGGCGGCCTCGAACTCGCGGCCACGACGGCGCGCCTCATCGGCGAACTCGGGTAACGCCGCCTTCAGCGTCTCAAGCGTCGGAGCGGCCATGATGAAACCTCAACAGCGTCACTTCACAAAATGCGGCTTGTCGAACACGATCGGCGTCGTCGGTGTGCCGTCGCGGGTGTTGATATGCTCTCGGAACACGTTCATGCCCGCATGAACCAACGTCCCGCTCTGCGCGAAGTCGAGAAAGATGTGTTTTGAATTGGCCGGGGAGCGCCCGAACCAGTTCGGGTCGTCATAGGCACCAGAGTATAGACCCACATCGTTTGGCACGCAGTCGAGATCGAGATAGATCTTGGTGGCGCAGGTTGCGCAGAAATTGATCACGACACGCTTGCCGCTGCCGGCGGAGTTCATAGCGTAAGTGGCCGGCGTCCCCTTGGTCATTCGGAAGCGTGTGCGCGGGAACAGCGCTTCGACCAGATAAGCCGTGCCGGTTGCGCGCTGGCAGAAACGGCAATGGCAGAAAACGACTCGGTCAGGCTGGCCATCAGCTTCAAATCGAAGCGCGCCGCAAAGGCAACCGCCTTCGTGTGTGTTGTTGTCGGTCATCATGAACTCTCTTGCCGAGCAATCGAAGAAGCATATCTGGCGTTCACGTTATTGTCACGTGTGCGACGGCATCGGCGTGTCATGTTGAGGCTTGCAGCTTACCCGTTGCTGCCCACGCGAGAAAATGCGCGAACTCCGGCGCAATGCTAGG
>JANNEU010000276.1:0-14210 GCA_031379035.1 Hyphomicrobiaceae bacterium
GGTGTGCCGTTGAAGGTGGTGTTCTTCACGAACGAATATTGCATCATGTCGCCGAATACGAGCCGGTCGCCGACCTTGAGGGGCGCGCGGAAAGAGTATTCGCCGATGATGTCGCCGGTCATGCACGTTTTGCCGCCCAGCAGGTAGTCGTGGCCGAGGATGCCCTTGGGCGCGGCACCGAGCAGCGGCGGCGTGTAGGGCACTTCCAGCACGTCCGGCATGTGCGTTGACGCCGAGGCGTCGAGAATGGCGATGCGTGCGCCGTTGGTGTGGAAGCCAATCACGGACGCCACCAGATAGCCGGCGTCCACCACCAGGCCTGCGCCTGGCTCCAACACCACCTCGACGTTGAATGTCGCGCGGAAGGCCTTGATCGCGGCAATCAGCTTGCCGATGTCGTAACCCGGTTTGTTGATGAAATGCCCGCCGCCGAAGTTGACGGTCTTCACGCGCCGCACATAGGTGCCGAAGTTTTTGGCGACGTGCTCGATCAGTCCGACGGAGCCGTCGTGCAGGCTTTCGCATAGTGAATGCGCATGAAAGATATCGATCTCGCCCCACGGCAGCTGGTCGATTTCGGTAGCGGTCGTGCCAAAGCGCGAATTGGGTGCGCAGGGGTCATAGAGCGGCCCGCCCAAGGTCGCGTTCGAATACCCGGGATTGATCCGTGCGCCGATTTTCACACCCGGCTTGGTGCGCGCCGCCGCGCCATAGCGGGCCAGCTGCTCCGGCGAGTTGAAGTAGATATGATCAGCCAGCGCCGTCAGCCGCTCGACTTCGCCCGGCGCATAGGCCGGTGCGTAGACGTGGACTTCCTTGCCGAATTCCTCGCGGCCGAGGCGCGCCTCGTATTCCCCGCTGGCGGTGGTGCCATCGAGGTGGTCGCGCATCAGGGGAAACGCTGCGGGAAACGCGAACGCTTTTGTTGCCAGCAGCACCTTGCACCCGGCCTCGCGTCGCACACGTGCGGCAACGCCCATATTCCGCGCCAATGCTTTGACGTCCAGCACGTAGGCGGGCGTCGCAATGTCTGCGGGGAGGTGAGGCAGGGGCAGCCGGCTAGCGTCAGGTGTGGTCATCGTTGAGCGTCCTTGCGAATTTGCACGCCGGGTCTATCGCATGATGGCTGCGGGCGCACCCATGCTGGCTCGAAACGACGCAATTGAGAGCGGGGATTTAGGCCGTTTTCTGGTTAACAGCCGGGCACGCCAAGGCCCGAAATCCGGGCGTTTACCGATTTTGCTGCCGCAGCGAGAGGGAATAACAGGCCATTTTGGCCTGTTTCATCCCCGCTGCTTCCCGCTGGGTTATACTGATGTCTGGTCCGGGTACTCCGGGCGGTCTGGGTACTCCGGAGGCTCTTTGACATCGTGAAACAAAAACCCACGCGCCCGGCCACCGCCTCGAGGGCATGCCCCCTGCTGCCTGCAGCGGCGGGGGCTGCCCCGAGGAACGCGCCAACGCCGGACAGACAGGAGATTACGCATGCTTCGCCAACGCCCGTTCCAGGAACTCAAGCCGGTCCTGGCCCCAGAAGAATTCACCATCGGGCAGCACATAGCTCGGCGCGCCGAACACGCCGCGCGCAAGGGCATCCTCGGTGTTCTTTTGCCAGATGGCGTCGAGGGCTGCGTCGTCCGGAGCGGCAGCCTTCACCGCCGTCAGATCGACCCCGGCGCGCGCCGCAGCCTCGGATACCGCCGTCGCATCGGTGAACGACTGCTCCCGCTCCCACAGCGCGCGGCCCAGTTCGGTCGCAAGGCCAAAGGCGTTTTTGCCCTGCTGGGCGGTGGCGATCACCAGCCGCGTGACGGCGATCTCGTCGGATGGGAAGCCTTTGGGCTGGATGTGGATTGGCAGGCCGCGATAGTCGCGCCAACGTTTGAGTTCCTGCAGCCGGTAGGCCTGCCGGGCCGGCGCGCGCTTCGGCAACGGCAGTCCGCCCGTCTGCTCGAAGATGGCACCAAACCGCGCCGGCTTCACGATGATCTGCGAGTTGTGCGCCTTGGCAATTTCGCCAAATCGCGCCGCGCCGAGATAAGTCCACGGGCTGTTGAGCGAGAAGTAGTATTCGACGGTGGTCATGGGTGGGGTCTCCTGGCTGCGCGAACCGCGACGGCCTATAGCACAGTCAGGTCGCGGATGACGCGGTCGGGCTTGAGACCCGGGTATTCGTCCGCCGCGTCCGTGCGATTGACCCAGACCGTCTGGAAGCCAAAGGCCTTCGCACCGGCCACATCCCAGCGATTGGAGGAGAAAAAGGTCACGTCACCGGGCGTTGCGCCAAACTGATCGGGCACCAGCTGATAGACGACGCGCTGCGGCTTGAACGTTTTGACACTCGCAACGGAGAGAACTGCATCAAAGACGCCCTCAAGCCCCGCCGCACCGACCGCGTCGGCCAGCATATCGGGGTCGCCGTTCGAGAGGATTGCCAGGCGCGCGCCTTGCCGCTTGAGGGCTGCCAGCGTGATCGGGACTTCCGCAAACGGTGCCATGTGCCGATACGATTGGAGCAAGCGTTCGCGGACGCCATCTGGCACGCCGCCGATGGTTGCGATGGCGAAATCCAAGCTTTGTGCGGCCAACTCCCAAAAGGTCGCTGGTTTGCCGGTCATGGCATGGATCCAGGTGTATTCGAGATGCTTGGTGCGCCACGTCTGCGAGAGCTTGTCCCAACCGCCACCGATGGTGACGCGCTCACGCGAGGCTGCCGCGTGCACGTCGAACAGCGTGCCATAGGCATCGAAGACATAAATTGGCGATGGCATTGAATGGCCCCTGTGGTGTCAGTCGTCTTTCGCCGGACCCTGCCACGGTGTGCCACCGGATGCTATCGCTCAACTTAGATAGGCCAACACATACCAGCGAGCGGTTGTTTTGACCTGTTACACACACACACACACCGTCATGGCCGCGGAGGCGGCCATGACGAAAAAAGAAATGCAGGTCGAACCTTTGGCTCGGTGGTATTAGACTGCCCAGCTCCAAGTGCCCAACTCAGACCGGCGGTGGTGGCGGTGGCGTCTTGACTGTGAAGGGTCCGAGCGCTGCGTTCTTGGTCTGGAACTGACAAATAGCCTGGTAGTTCGGTTGTGCCACGAGTTGAACGGGATCGATCTTGCCGCCGAAGCGTGGTGCCAGATAGCGCGCGTCTTCCACGTCCACGGCGAACACGAGCGTATTGGCGCAGTTGCCCAGCACTTCGCGGAATATGCCGCCCGCGATGTCGTTGTTGATCATCTGGCTCAGCGTCTGGTTGGCCAACGTCACACGCAGGCCGTACTTGCGCGTTTCCGCCATCAGTGGCCGCAGAAACTCCGACGCAAAGGTGTGGAACTCGTCGAAGTAGACCGAGGCCATCCGCCTGTCGGCCAGCGCCATGCTTGTTTGCCGCTTGGCCGCCTGTTCAAGCCGGTGGGTGAGAATACCGCCCAACAGACCAGCGGCCTCAGTCCCGATACTCCCGTTGGACAGATTGATCAGGCAGATCTTGTTCTGAGCGAGCACTTGGTCAAACGTGAAGCTTGTCTTGGTGGAGCCAAGAATGGGTTTCAGGATCGCGCTTTGTGTCAGCTGCGCAAGTTTGGAGGTGACCCAGGGCGTCACACTCTCGATGGTGTGGTCGTTGCCGTGCACCGCGAGAATCTGGTCCCACTGCTCACGGGTCTGCTTGGAGACGCCCGGCTTGCGCCGCAACTCGTCGCGATAGTCGCTGTCGGCGAAGACCGTTTCGAATTGCTCAAGCTTGGCGTTAGGTCCCTCTGCTTCCAGCAGCAACATCAGCGCCGCCCGGAAGTACTTGTTGAACATCGGCCCGGTGGCGTCGACCGTGAGGCCTGAGAACATCAAGCGGCGGACAAGTTGATAGAACGTGTCCACAACGCGTGCCCGCGCTTCGGCCGGATCGCCGGGGCCGAGGTCGAACAGATTGAGCTGTGGTTGCAGTGCCGGATCGCCCATGTGGATCAGCATCAGATCCTGTTGCCGTGCCGCCGGTACGCGGTCGCGGACGTCGGCCCAGAGATCGCCGTGCGGATCGATCAGCACGACGGTGTCGCCGTTGAGGATGTCCTGATGGATGAGGTTGAGCAGTAGCGTGGACTTGCCGCTGCCCGGCCGGCCGATGACGTAGGTGTGGCTGCGCGGGCTCGCTACCGCCATGCGCACCTTGTGGCCGGACTTGACCGTGCCGATGACATTGCCGTCGAGTTCGTCGAGGGCGTTGATGTGGCGGCGTTCGATGGCCGGACCGATCGCTGCCGCGAGAATACCGAAGAAGCTCGCAACCGCGTCGTCGTGCGGATAAATTGAGCGGAGGGTCGACAGGTGTCCGTGCTGGTCATCGTCGTGGGGGCTGCCGAATAGAGCTGCGGACAACGCCGAGACTTCCATGTCGTGCAGGGGGCGCTTGGAGTGAACCGAAACCTCGAAGCGGATACCTGCGCCGGCCAGTTGCAGATTTTCGAGACGCTTATCGGCGTCGGCGTAGCGTGCATCGCGTACATATTTGCTGGCGTCAGCATGCAAGCGGTCGGCGATGCGGCCGCGCACGGTGGTGATCTGCTTCAGTAATGCGGCATCAAAGAGGGTGCGCGACATGCGGACTTCGATGGCGATCTGGGTGCGGATGGCACCCATGGCGGCACCCAGCCCTGCCAGATGTGCGCCGGTCGCTGATGGAGAAAACACAACCGCATCACGGTGTGGGCCGTCCGGACTATCGGTGCCTGTTGCTATCGCTTGATCATCGCCGGCATGCTTGCGCGGCTTGGGTGTTTCGGCACCGGTGCTAAGCGGCAATGTCATACCTGCGGGCGCGAGTCGACGCTTATAGGGCAGCCGCGCTGGTATGCGACGTTGAGTGAGCGGTGCAATGTCCACGCATGGCAGTCCGGTCGTCAACGCTGCATCCAGAATGCCACCCAGCATGTCGCGGCGTTGATCCGCTTCGCGCCGGCTTTTGGCAGCCGCGATAATCTCAACAGATAATCCTGACGATTTCGCCGATGCATAGTCCAGGTGCGCCAGCAGTTGTTCGCCGGGGGCCAACGACGCCATCAGCGCTTCCAGCTGTTCAGGCGAGGCCAACAAGCCGCTGCCTTGAGTGCCAGCAGGCACGCTCAGACCAACAAAATCGCGGGTTTCTGATCGTTCGAAAAGTGCTTGCGTTGGTTCGGCCTCTGGCGCGGCTGCATCCGGACGCACGATGCGAAGGCGTGGGCGCTTCGTCTTTGAGCTCTTTTCTGGCATGATGACACATCTCCCTCAGGCGCCGGACGAGCGGGCGCAGGCCAATATCGCGCGATGCGAACGCGTGGCTCGCAATCACGATGCACTGCCGCAGATTTTGGTATCCCCCGATCCATCGTCTGTCCGATGGAGATGGACACTGCAGGCGCGCAATACTTTTTGAAGCTGGGCTCAATCAGCCCGCAGGTTCAGCCATCGCAGAAAACGGCAACGGCGACCGTTCAACATCGAACAGTCAATCAGAAGAAGATATGACTTGGGCAGATTTGCGACGATTACGCTGCAACTCAAAAATTTGTTATCTGCAGACGTATCTTTACACCGTCGTGCGCACGAGACACCGCATGTTGCTCGCGCCGATCTTCATGCGGCCTTGCACCGTGTTGGCAAGCCGGCGTTGCAATGGTGCCGGGTTGGCTGCATTGCGCTGGAGCGGATTGGGCAGTGCCACTGCCAACAGCGCCGCTTCGCTCTCCGTCAGCTCCAGCGCCGATTTCTTGAAGTACGCGCGCGCAGCTGCTTCGGCACCGAAAATGCCCGGGCCCCACTCGGCGATGTTGAGATAGATCTCCAGCATGCGCGGCTTGCCCCACCACCGATCCGCCAGCAACGTCAGCGGGACTTCGATAGCTTTGCGCACGTAACTTTTGGATGGCCACAGAAACAGGTTCTTGGTGACCTGCATGGAAAGCGTGCTGCCGCCACCGGTTGAGCCGCCTTCGAGGCTTTGCTCATAGACGCGTTCCAGCTCTTTCCAGTCGACGCCGCGATGACCGCAAAATCCCGCGTCCTCCGACATGATCACTGCGCGGGCAAGATTGGGTGAGATTTTGTCGATGGAGCGCCATGCGCGGGTGACCGGTGCGCCGGTCATACGCTGGGCCAGCATCAGCATCGACGTCGGTGGTGCGATCCAGCGATAGGCCACGATCTGCGCCAACGTCAGCAGCACAAACGTGAGGGACAGGATCACCACAACGCGCACGATGCGACGGAGGATGGACCGCACTCTCAGTCGCCGGTCAGCGACCGGGGCAGCGGGCAAGTCTGTTGCGGTCATCGGCGGGAGAGGTGCCATCGCCGTTGCCGTCCGGCCGGCCGGTTGCGTGTTGGGCTGAGCGGTGCGCCGTGTCGTCCACACACCGCGCTCGACCCCAGTCGGCTCGTCGTCAGGTCCGGGCTCGCGGAAATGGCTCATGAACGCGGTGACGCTGGTGGGGGGATAGGGGAAGGTTTAGACCGGCACAGTAGGGATCACAGTAGGGATATGGTGATCCCTTGGAAACACGGCCATCCTGCGGCAAGGTAGAAGCGAGTGACAGATCCGGTGATTCTGAGGTGCAGATGACGTTCGAACAGCGGCTGTTGGCAGCTCGCGAAATGGTCGAGGCGGACCTAAGTCGACGACTTGCGCGCGCAGACCGCACACCGCCCCGTTTGCGGCTGGCCATGACCCATGCCGTGCTTGGTGGTGGCAAGCGCTTCCGGCCCTTCCTGGTCCTGGAGACGGCGGCGCTGTTTGGCGCTGATCCCTCGGCGGCGATGACTGTCGCAGCCGCGCTCGAAGCCATCCACTGCTACAGTCTCGCGCATGACGATCTGCCGTCCATGGACAACGACGAACTGCGCCGTGGCCAGCCGACCGTCTGGAAAGCCTATGATGAGTGGACCGCCATACTTGCGGGCGATGCGCTGCTGACGGTTGCGTTCACGTGGCTTGCCGAAACAGGCTCCGGCATCGCGCCTGCTGCCGTGCCCCGTCTCGTGGCGGAACTTGCCGAAGCCTCGGGCCCCGTCGGTATGGTCGGTGGGCAGATGATCGATCTGGATGCCGACAAGCGTGGCGAACCGCGATCACCGACGCTTGGCCACGTCAAAACGCTGCAGGAGATGAAAACCGGGGCGTTGATCCGCTTCGCCTGCCGGGCGGGACCGATATTGGCCGGTCGCGGTGACGCCGATCTCGACGCACTGACCGTTTATGGCGAGGCGCTTGGCTTCGCCTTCCAGATCTCTGACGATCTACTCGATGCGACGGGTACCGCCGAGGAGGTTGGCAAGGCCGTTGCCAAGGATGCGGCGGCTGGCAAGGCGACGCTGCTGTCGCTCTACGGCCTCGATGGTGCACGCCGGGTGCTGGCTGAAACACAGGCCCGTGCGATCGATGCCCTGGCCCCCTACGGCACGCGCGCAAACGCCTTGCGCGCCGCCGTGGATTTCATGGCAGCGCGCAAGAATTGATCGTCAGATGATGGGGATGCGCTCAGCGTGTCCAGGTTTCGCCCTTGCAGACGAGGCCGCCGAGTGCGCAACCCTTGAGGTTCAAGGCCTTGGGGCCTTCCAGGGTGACGACGCCGGAATAGGTCTTGCCGTCTTCAAGGTTGAGCAGATCGCCCTTCCAGGTGTTGGCACCGTCTTTGGCCGCGCCGGTCATGATGACCTTGCCGACGGTGTCTTTCTTGGTCTGGTCTTTGACGCCCACGACCTTGCCGCAGAGCTTGCCGCCGCAGTCGTAGAATGACACCTGCGTGCCGGTGGATGGGCGCGTCCAGGTGCCGAACGGCTCCGCCGCGTAGGCGGATGTAGCAGCGACAAGCGTGAGAGCGGCGACAGCCGCAGACATCAGAAGACGCATGGAAAGTTCCTCCAGGGTAGGATTTAGGGTCGGATTTTTGACTTGGTCGCGCACCACGCGGCGACGTCGGCATCCTGTCTCACCGGAATGCGAACAATCAAGGGCAACGGAGGCCAACGCGGCGTCCGGATCACGCGATTTTTGGGAGAACTGTTGTGCCGTGGTGCGTAGGTCGGCGGCCGTTCAGGTGCCGCTGATGCCCGGTACCCATACTGCGCCGAGGATGCCGCCTGTGCCACCTTGCTGCAGCAGCACGGCGCAGGTGCCCGGCGTGCAGCCGGAGAGTGCGTCGCGCGCGAGTTTGGTCGATTTGGCTTCGCCCATCCAGCTGCCCACCTGCCGGAATTCCCGCACGACATTGTGGTAGGCAATCGTCCGGCCAGCGTTCTCGCCGCGCGTAATCTGCACGTCGACCCGTGGTGTGAACTTGACGAGCCACAGCGTCGCTTCCACGGCCGTCGCGCCGG
The DNA here is from genome assembly GCA_031379035.1 of Hyphomicrobiaceae bacterium. Lineage (GTDB taxonomy): Bacteria > Pseudomonadota > Alphaproteobacteria > Rhizobiales > Hyphomicrobiaceae > JABFRJ01. The sequence goes on from JANNEU010000276.1 coordinate 8,356, forward strand.
CGGCTGTCCAGGTGGGCGCGTCGATCACCAGTCCATCGCCGTCGCTGCGGACGGCGAGAGCTACATGCACCGATTTGCGTTTCGCGTCGGTGCTCTTGATGAGGGCGTCGATGCCCGGCTTGTCGCTGCCCACGACGTGGGCAACGCCATTGATCACTGTCTGAGGCGTATAAACGTTGCCGTCGCCGCGGGTGTGCGCATAGCCGCGCTGGCGCTTGCTGAACTGCGGCTTGGCGAGCGTATCTTTCCAGCCCAGATTATCCCAGATATCCACATTGAACGACAGCGCAAGGATGTCATTGCGGCCCACGTACGACTTGAGCAGTTGATCTGCCGACGGGCACGACGAGCAGCCTTGGCTTGTAAACAATTCCAGAACACTGGAGATCTGACCGGTGGCTTGCTGCTGCGCATCCAGCGACACCATCGGCAAGACGGTACCGACCGTCGCAAGCATCAGGGTCATCAGACGGCGCAGGTGCATATGTGGTCTCATGGCCAGTTTGCGGGATTTCGACTGTGCACACTGTGCACACTGTGCACAGTGTGTCAGTCGCAGGCCCGACAGCATCGCTACTCGGGGTGCCGAACCAACGCAACATAGGGATGCGGGCAGGTGAGCAACGACTATCGTTGTTTTGGTGTTCACTGGCTATTCACGTGTGGGTGAGCGTGGCCGTGATGCACAGGGCCGTGGCGGGCCGTAGCCTTGCTTCGGTCATCGAAGCTGGTTAAGGCCAGCCCCATGGCACAGGTTACGACGATGCGACTTGTTGTGGCGATGCGACGGGGCACGGTTCGACGGGCGGTTCGCGGTCTTGCGCATGCGGGGCTCGTGGGTGCGTGCCTTGGGTTGGTATGGCCGGTGCTGGCTCAAGTATCGGCCCAAGCCCAACGCGCCGAGCCCGCAGCGCCGGGCCGTTCGATACAACCGCCTGCTGCTGACCCTGATGTGGTTCGCCGCGCTGCGCTGCGGTTCCTCACCGACAGCGACTACCCGCCCTTTAACTACCTCGACCAGGAGGGCCAGCTCAGCGGCTACAACGTTGAGGTCGCCCGTGCGGTCTGCGTGGAACTGGCGGCTGCCTGCGATGTGCAGACCCGCCCGTGGGCTGACCTGCTGCTGGCCCTCAAACGCGGGGAAGCCGATGCCGTGATCGCCTCCCACGCCGTGACGCCGCGCCTGCTGTCCGAGTTCGACGTGTCCGAGCGCTACTACCAGAGCCCGGCGCGCTTCGCCGGTAAGACCATCCGCGCTTTTGCCGATGTCTCGCCTGCCGGCCTTGATGGCTTCAAGATCGCCGTCACCAAGGGCACGGCCCACGAAGCCTATCTCCGCGCGCTGTTCACGCTGTCCGCCATCCAGGCCTACGACAATCCGGAACTTGCCCGCGACGCTGTGATCGGGGGTACCGCCGATCTGTTGTTTGACGACGGCATTGGTTTGTCGTTCTGGCTGCTCGGCACGGCCTCTAAAGCCTGCTGCGACTTCAAGGGTGGCCCGTTCTTCGAACCGCGTTACTTCGGCGACGGCGTCGGCATCACCCTCAACAAGAACGACCCCGCGCTCAAAGCCCAACTCAATGCCGCCCTCAAACGCCTCCGCGAAAACGGCCGGCAAGAAGAACTCATCAGCCGGAGCTTTCCGCTCAGGGGGAATTAAGGGGCAACATGGATCAGGCTCGCCGCACCGGTCCCGCACTAGAAGCGCACTTTCAATTCGTCAACTGGTTGACCCAAACAGTCGAACGATTTCCCAAGTCGCAAAAATTCCTGCTCGGCGACCGCCTGCAGAACACAGCGCTCGATGTGCTGGAGTGTCTGATCGAAGCGACCTATACGCGTGATCGACGTGCGCCTCTCATGCGTGCCAATCTCGGCTTGGAGAAACTGCGCTTTTTCTGCCGGCTGGCCTTCGAGCAGAAGCATCTGGACGCGCGCCGATATGAGCACGCCGCCCGCGCCATTGATGACGTTGGCCGTTTAATTGGCGGTTGGGCCAAGGCACATGCCGCCCAATCGGACAGCGGCGATGCCCAAGCGCGTCCACGATAACCTGTTTCCACAATTCGCGAATTTCAATGCGCTGAGACTTGCGGCGCGTAAGGCTGTGCTGGGTAAACGGAAGAAACCCGGAGCAAGTGCTTTCATTGCCAACGCGGAGCGCGAATTGCTGCGGTTGGAAAAGCAATTGCAGGACGGCAGCTATATGCCAGGCCGCTATGTTGAAATTCTCGTGAAAGAGCCCAAAGAACGCCGGGTCTCGGCCGCCCCATTCCGGGATCGCGTTGTCCACCACGCGCTCTGCGCCGTCATTTTTCCGGTGTTCGAGCCAGGCTTCATCGCCAACACGTTTGCCAACCGCACTGGCAAAGGTACACATCGCGCCATTGAGAGTTACGAACGCTATCGCGACCGCCACACCCATGTTCTGCGCGCCGATGTATTCCGCTATTTCCCCTCGATCGACCATGCCATTTTGAAGGCTGAGTTCCGCCGCCGGATCGGCTGCGAGCGGACGTTGTGGCTGATGGACATCATCGTCGATGGTTCCAATCCGCAGGAAGCGGTCGAACTACACTTCCCAGGTGACGACTTGTTCGCGCCGTACCAGCGGCGGCGCGGCCTGCCGATTGGCAACCTCACCAGCCAGTTCTTTGCCAACCTTTATCTCAATGGGTTCGACCACTGGGCCACCGAAGTGTTGCGCGCGCCTTATGTCCGCTATGTGGATGACTTCGCGCTGTTCCATGACGACCCGGCGGTGCTGGCCGAGTGGCGGGGCCGCATCGACCGCTATTTTGAAGGACGCCGCCTGAAGCTGCATCCGAGAAAGACAGTCATCTTGCCGACCACCGAGCCGTCACAGTTCCTGGGTTTTGTGCTCGCGCCGGGCGGCAAGCGCCGTCTGCCGGACGACAACGTGGCCCGTTTTCGCAATCGCCTGCGTGGGTTGCGCGACCAGTGGCGGGCAGGGTCGATCACACGCGCCGAGGTCGATGCCAAGATCAACGCCTGGATCGCACACGCCGGTCACGCCGATACGTTTCACCTGCGGCGGGCGATCTTCGAGGGGACGCGGTATGAACCCTGGCCGGGGGAGGAGTGAGGAACCGCCTTCCCATAGAACCTACGTCCCGCTATCACTGTGAGGCTACCGATGAATTGCCTGCTCGCTGACGGACCAAAATACTCATGTCTTCCAAGGTTTTCATAAGTTACCGCCGTGACGACAGCAAATATCAGGCGCGTGATGTTTACCGGGCGCTCTCGGCAGTCTTGCCGCATGGGCACGTCTTCATGGACGTCGACTCGATACCTCCAGGCGCGAACTTCAAGAAGATCCTCGAAGGTTGGGTTGAGCAATGCGATATCCTTTTGGCGCTGATCGGGCCGGAATGGATCGGTGCCATCGACACAATGACGGGCCTGCGCCGTCTCGACAATCCAAGTGACTTTGTTCGAATTGAAATCGCCAAAGCATTGGCCCGCGATATTCCTGTCGTGCCGATCGTGTTGGATCGTGCGCCGATGCCGCGCGCAGACGAGTTACCAGAGAATCTAAAAGAGCTTGTGGATCGCCACGCCGAGTTTCTGGAATACAGAACCTTTGACACTGATGTGCAGCGCCTCATTCAAAAATTAGGACTGGTAACTCGCGGAACTCAGGCAACTGCGCCGCCGCCTGCTGCACCGCGTGGGCTGTCCTCTGGCGACGTGTTCCGCGATATCGATATCGGCCCTGAAATGGTGGTTGTGCCCGCCGGGGAGTTCGTCATGGGCTCGAACGACGCTGATGACGAGAAGCCACCGCACAAAGTCACGATTGCCAAGCCGTTTGCCGTCGGCCGATATCCCATAACATTCGATGAGTGGGACGCAGCGCTCGCCGCGGGCGGTGTCGAACACAAGCCCGAGACATCGTGGGGGCGCGTTCGGCAGCCAGTAATGAATGTCTCATGGGAGGATGCGAAGGCCTACGCAGCATGGCTGTCGCAAAAGTCTGGTAAGGTTTACCGGCTGCTGAGCGAGGCCGAGTGGGAATATTGCTGCCGGGCTGGCACAAAAGGGAAGTACGCTTTCGGCGAGAGTATTGCCAAGCAGCAAGCACAGTTCTCGGAGGGTGAATACGGGAGCGCCGGCTCCACAGTGGACGTCGGCTTATTCCAGCCCAACGCGTTCGGTCTTTACGACATGCATGGCAATGTGTGGGAATGGTGCGAAGATACCTGGCATCCGAACTATCAGGGTGCGCCAACCAACGGTTCGGTTTGGCAAGGTGGAGATCCGTCTTCCCGCGTTCTGCGCGGCGGTTCCTGGAACTATCCTCCGGACTACCTCCGCTCGGCCTACCGCTTCAGGCCGTCCCGACGTCCGCATCAACAATGTCGGATTCCGTCTTGCCAGATCGCTCTAACCTCTTTTCCCCTTACATCTTTACCACCTGGGTACGGTGGCGAACACAAGCGACGCTTTTGCCGATCCGCCGGAGGCGGGCCGCATTTTTTTCTGGTGCATGAGTTGACGCTGACTATGGACGCCGCTGTCGATATCGATAATCTCAAGACTGGAGGCCTCAAAATCCTCCGACTCCAGGCCGCGCCTTCGCACTTGCCCGAAGCGTGCCCCGGAGCCTGAACAGCCCCGTCTTCCCGCGTTCTGCGCGGCGGTTCCTGGAACAATCAACCAGACAACCTCCGCTCGGCCAACCGCAACAGGAACCAACCCGACAACCGCAACAACAATGTCGGATTCCGTCTTGCCAGCACGCTTTTTCGCCAGAACCGTTACGATCAAGGTCGTGCCGGGTGTGCACAGGGTGGATCATCGCGTGCGTATCACGTGGCCCATCCGATGAGCGTTCAGGGCTGTTCATGATGAGACGGCCGGGCCGCGAGGCTTGGCCACTCCAGCGCCGGTCTTGGGTCTTCGAGGCCGACCGGCGCTGTCGGGTCTCTCGGCCGCCCAGAGGGCTAGAACCGGCTCGCGCAACAACAGGCTCTATTCAATCACTTCATCGGCGATACCGAGCAATATCGGTGGGATTTCGAGGCCTAACGTCCGCGCGGTCTTGAGGTTGAGTGTGAGTGTAAACTTGGTCGGTTGGACGACCGGCAGCTCCGCTGGCTTGGTGCCTTTGAGGATACGGCCGGTGTAGACGCCGACTTGGTGATAGACTTCCGCGCCGCTCGCAGCATAGCTCATCAAGCCCCCGGCCTCGGCATAGATGCGCGCTGGATACAGCGTTGGAAGCTTATAGCGGCCAGCCAGCGCCAGGATCTTGTTCAGGTTGTTGAATGTGAAGGCCCCCACGACGAGCGCATCCACTTTGCGTTGCGCAAACGCTGCGAACGCCGCCTCGTAGTCGCGGTCGGTTCGTATTTCCTGGACGATGATCTCGCGCCCGAGAGCCCGGCCAGCAGCGAGGATCTCGCTTTTCTGCTCTGCATAGGTATGAAATGTCGGCGCGGCGCACAAAAAGCCAAACTTCGTCGCATTCGGCACCAGGTCTCGCAACAGGCTGAGCCGCTTGCCGCCCAGCGACGTGTTGAGATCAGCCACGCCGGTCAGATTGCCGCCAGGCTTGCCGATGCTGGCGACAAGCCCGTCCTGCACCGGATCGCCGGCATAGGCAAAAACGATGGGGATCGTTGGCGTGGCGGCCTTGGCGGCCCGCGCCGCCCCGGTCGAGCCGATAGTGACAATCACTGCCGCCGGCAGATTGACCAATTCCATGGCGAGCGCTGGCAGCCGCGCCAGTTGCGTTCCCGCCCATCGGTATTGGATCGTGGCATTCTGCTGGTCGACAAAACCGGCCTCCCCGAGGCCCTGGCGGAACGCAACCATAATGGCCG
>JANNEU010000329.1:0-77849 GCA_031379035.1 Hyphomicrobiaceae bacterium
GCTTCAGCAGTTGCCTTCACCACGGCCTCAGCAATCGCCCCGGTATAGAACCCGCCCGCGCCCTGTGCCGCGAGTATCCGCAACGTGCCTGCGAACGCTGGGTTCTTCAGCACATGCCCAACGGGCCAAGGCTTGCCGGCCTCGTCGAAAAAATACGCGCGTGCCGCTGGGTCAAAGGTCTGTGCGCCGCCTGTCTCGATGCTCGACAGCAGCGTGTTCAACCGCTTGGACATCGGAAATCCGCTCTCCGCCAGCTTGATGGCCGGTTCGAACAGGCGTCCCCACGGCAGCCGGCCGTGCGCTTTGTATGAGGTCTCGAGCATGTGCATGAGGCCAGGCACACCGACCGCTTTGCCCCCAATTGACGCCTCCGGATAAGGCACGGGGGTGCCGTCGGCTTTCAGGAAATTTGCGGGCGTCGCCGCCGCTGGTGCGGTCTCGCGGCCGTCGTAGGACTTCATCTCGCCGCGCACGGGGTTCCAGTGCAGCAGGAATGCGCCACCGCCGATCCCCGACGATTGCGGCTCGACCAGATTGAGCACCAGTTGCGTGCCGATCATGGCGTCCACAGCGCTGCCGCCGGCGTTCAAGATTTCAAGCCCGGCATCTGCGGCTAACGGATGCGCCGCCACCACCATCTGCTTGCGCGCGGTGACGAGCGGCTTGGCCAGCAGCCCCGACGTGCCTTCAGGCGCTGCGAACTGGGCGTGGGCGCTTGTTGCGCAGAGCGCAGCGATGACGACTGGAACGACGAGAAATCGCAGGGGCATGGTATCCGATCACAAAGGGCAGGAGGCGGGGTCGCGAACTTGGCATGGAACCAGATACGGGTCACTGCTGGGGAGCGATCAATGGTAAAGGGGGAGGGGTGAGTGGTGAGTGGCCAGTGGGGAGTGGTGAACAAAAAGTACCATTGCTGGTAGTCTGCGACTCAATTCCACACACCACTCACCACTCACCACTCACCACTCACCACTCACCACTTTGCGAGCCCCATGGATTTTCCAAGCCCCCTCCTGCGCGGCACGCTGATCCAACGCTACAAACGCTTCCTGGCGGACGTGCGTCTTGATGATGGCACGACTGTCACCGCCACGTGTCCTAACACCGGCTCGATGATGGGCCTCAAGAACCCAGGGCAAACCGTCTGGCTCTCGACTTCCGACAGTGTTACGCGCAAGTACAAACATACCTGGGAGATGGTCGAGCACGACCTCGGCAAAGGCCCATCGCTGGTCGGCGTCAACACGTCCCATCCCAACAAGATCGTTGCCGATGCGATCACGGCCGGCAAGATCAAACCGCTGACAGGTTACGCGACGCTCGAGCGCGAGCGGAAATACGGGAAGAATTCACGTATCGACATTCTGCTGTCCGATCCCACGAAGCAGTTGACCTATGTCGAAATCAAGAACGTGCATATGTCGCGGGTTGCTGGCCGCGCGGAATTTCCGGACAGCGTGACCGAGCGCGGCGCCAAGCACTTGGCCGAATTGTCAGACATGGTGCGGGAAGGACATCGATCTGTGATGATTTTTCTTATCCAGCGCGCCGACGTCACTGCGCTCTCGCTGGCCCGCGACGTGGACGCGACTTATGGCGCGGCGTTTGATCTGGCAGCGGCCGCTGGCGTCGAGATGCTGGCGGTACGCTGCAAGTTGAGCACCACGCGCATCGTCGCGGACAAAATTGTGCCCATTAAGATGGGCTAGTTGCCGACACCAAGCGGTACATCTGCGCCACTCGATCTCCACTCGATCTCCACTCGATCTCTCTGGCGGGGTCTGTTAGGAGGGTGCTCACGTGCCTGCCAACGGCTCCCCCCGCCAAAGGCTTCGACGTTATGGCTTCTAAGGACGACATCGCGCTGGAAATTACGCCGGAAGTGCTGTTGAAGGCGTACGCTTGCGGGATCTTTCCAATGGCGGAGGCGGCCGACGACCCGGCGCTCTATTGGATTGAGCCGGAGCGGCGCGGCATTCTTCCGCTCGATCAGCTGCATGTGCCGGGCCGCCTCAAGCGCACCATCCGTCAAGGCGTGTTTGAAGTCCGCGTTGATACGGCGTTCGAGGCGGTGATTGGCGGGTGCGGTGCTGCGCGCCCTGGCCGTCAGACAACCTGGATCAATGACAAAATCCGCTCGCTCTGCGGGCAACTGTTCGCCATGGGTCACTGTCACACGGTGGAGACCTGGCGCGACGGCCAATTGGTCGGCGGGCTCTACGGCGTCTCGCTGGGCGGCGCCTTCTTCGGCGAAAGCATGTTTTCAACCGAGCGCGATGCCAGCAAGGTGGCGCTGACGTATCTCGCTGCACGGCTGATCTTTGGCGGTTACCGGTTGCTCGATTGCCAATTCGTGACCGATCATCTGCGCCAGTTCGGCACGGTCGAGATCAATCGCGCCGAATTCCACGAGCACCTTGAGCGCGCGCTTGAAGTGACTGGCGTGTTCAACCGCCTGCCGCCGGACAGCGCCGGCGCTGAAATCCTAAGCATCATCGCCGACGCGCAAAAGAGCGCGGCAAACAGCGCGACTTAATCTGAACCTATCCATCAAGGCCTGCTACTTTAGGGCCCACGTCGCGTGCACGGTGGTTTCAAGGTCCACGGACCCCGCTTCGACCGGCACGTCTTGCGCTGCGGCCATGGACTTCATGCGCCCGGCGTACGGTGCCGGTCCCGCCATGCGGATATCTTCGGCAATCGAAAGCACCTGTCCCAGCGTTGCGCCGGCCGCTGCTGCATACAACTCTGCTCGCCGCCGGGCGTTGACCATCGCCGCCTTGCGGACATCGTCCTTCAGTGTCTCCGCGGTGCTGACTTCGAAGCCGATGCCGCCCATCTGGTTGGCACCAAGCGTCAGCGCGGCATCCAGCACCTCGCCGATTTTCTTGATATCGACCACCACGATGCGCACCTGATTGAGCGCGGTATAGCCGTTGATGACGGGCGGCTTGCCGTCGCGCGGGTTGGTGTAGCGCGGGTTCACCTGGATGGCGGTTGTTTGAATATCTTTCGCTGCAATGCCGAGCGCTTTGAGCCCATCGATCAGCTTGCTCATCGCCGCCGTGTTGCGCGCCATCGCTTCGCGCGCGGTATCGGCTTCGGTCTGCACCCCCGTGGAGATGGACGCCCGGTCCGGCGCTGCACTGACACGGCCTTGGGCGGAAACGGAGACAGTGCGTTCGGTCATGCGGGGGGTGTCCGGAGGGGTGGATTGGGCAAAAGCCGGTGCCAGGCCGGCAACCGCCAGAACGGCGGCGGCAAGGGCGGAGCTGGAGAAAACGCGCATGTGGTCTGCTTTCAGTGAGCGACGATGGTTGGAATACGTAGACACTATTTGCGGCGGAATGTGGCAGGCGGCGCACGGTGCCCTGGCCAACATTCGCCCGCTGGTCTCGCGTGAGGCGATCAGCTAGCGTTCTCCCTGGGAACGGTTCTAGGGCTTCGGGGGCACACATGCTGGGTCGGATTTTGTTGGCGGCTGTTGCCTGCCTCGTGGGTGCTGCGGGTGCCACGCTTGCGCCTGCTTATCTGCGGCCGCCTGCACCCGCTGCGGCGCTCCCCACCACCAAGCCGGAAGAGCTGCAGGCGTTGCGGCCGGGGTTTGTGCAAGGCTACATGCCACGGCCTACGCTTGTTGACAGTCTTGCGCTGTTGCGGCCGCCACCCGCGGCCGGCTCGCCGGAACAGGCGGCCGACGAGGCGATGCGTCTTGCCGTGCTGCCGTTGCGTGACACGCCGCGTTGGACGTTGGCCGCTCACGACGCCGAGCTGACGTTTCCGAAAGCGGCGGATACGTTCGCGTGCAGTTTAGGGGTGACTATTAGCGCCGAAGCCACGCCGCATCTCAACATGCTGTTGCGCCGCACGCTGGCGGACGCGGGGCTCGCCACCTACAAAGCGAAAGACAAGTACACCCGCCCCCGGCCCTTCGTTGCCGCCAACGACAACACGATCTGCGTGCCGAAGGACGAGGCCTCGCTCCGCAAGGATGGCTCGTATCCATCAGGCCACGCCGCGCTCGGCTGGGCGTGGGCACTGGTGCTGATGGAACTGGCGCCGGATCGCGCCGACGCGATCGCGCAACGCGGCTTCGCTTTTGGTCAGAGCCGCGTTGTCTGCGGCGTGCATTGGCAGAGCGATGTGGAGGCTGGCCGCCTGGTCGGTTCCGCCGCCGTCGCTCAGTTGCACGCGAACCCGGACTTTACGGCTCAACTCAGTGCCGCCCGCAAAGAGTTCGCTGCAGTCCGCGCGGCCGGCAGCAAACCATCGGCTGACTGTGCGTTAGAGCAGCAGGCGCTGGCCAAGTAGGCCGTCGCCCTGTCGTGATCCTACCTCCAGAATCCTACCTCCAGATTTGGACGCGCCATGAAGCAGTCGTCGAAACTGGCGATCCTGGGGCTGGGCTTACAGATCGTCCTTGGGGGACTGGCAGTCGGCTTGTTGCAGACTGTTGGGACGACATCGGCTGAAACCGCGCGGCGGGTCCTCACGGCGGCTGGTTGGGTCATGGGCGGCCTCGGCGCACTGTTCCTGGTCTGGTGGTTTCTGGCGCGCAGGGCGGGCCGCTGACGGGGAGGCTTAAACTCTGGTTGCAACTCTAGATGCAACTCTAGATGCAACTCCGGCCGCAACTTCGGTCGCAACCCCGTTGCCCTTGCCGTAACTTGCAGCCTAAGTTGCCGCAAAGGTCACGCGGGGAAAGCCATGCCGAAGATCACCTACATTGAGCATTCCGGAAAAGCGCATACGGTTGAGGTTCCGCTCGGCCACTCCGTCATGAACGGTGCCGTCGAGAACAAAATACCCGGCATCGATGCCGACTGTGGCGGGCAATGTGCCTGCGGCACCTGCCACGTCTATGTGCAAGCGCCGTGGCTTGAAAAGGTCGGTGCCAGCAACGCGCAAGAAGCCGACATGCTCGAATTCGCGGCAGCTGCTGAAGCGAACTCAAGGCTGTCTTGCCAGATCGAAGTCACGGCGGCACTCGATGGTCTGGTGGTCAAGATGCCCGAGGGCCAGCACTGACCACAAGCTTTCATAACGTATGCGAGGTGTCCCCCATGACCGCTGCCGCTACCATCGCCGCCACCCGTGACGCGGCCGAGACCATCCCCCTCGACACGCTCGATATGAGCCAGGCGAGCCGCTTCGAGAACGACAGTATCGGGCCGTACTTCGCCCGGCTGCGGCGCGAGGCACCGGTCCATTACTGCGCCAACAGTATCTTCGGCCCCTACTGGTCGATCACGAAATACCAAGACATCATGGCGGTCGACAGCAATCACAAAGTGTTCTCATCGCACGGCGGCATCACGCTGCTTGATCCGCCCAGCGACGACATCCGCATGCCGATGTTCATCGCCATGGACCCGCCCAAGCATGACGAGCAGCGCAAGGCGGTCAGCCCCATCGTCGCGCCAGCCAACCTCGCGAAGCTTGAAGGCCTGATCCGCTCGCGCGCTATTGCTATCATCGAGAGCCTGCCGGTCGGCGAGACGTTTGACTGGGTTGATCGCGTCTCAATCGAGCTGACCACGCAGATGCTGGCAACCTTGTTCGACTTCCCGTTCGAAGATCGCCGGCTGCTCACTCACTGGTCAGATGTGGCGACCAAGCTGCCGCAAACGCAGGCGGACTGGGATTATCGGGAAGCCGAGCTGCAGAAGTGCCTCAAATACTTCGTCGGTCTGTGGAACCAGCGGGTCAACGCCGCGCCCGGCAACGATCTGATTTCCATGCTGGCGCACGACCCGGCAACGCGGGACATGCAGCCGCGCGAGTTCCTCGGCAATCTCATTTTGCTGATTGTCGGCGGCAACGACACGACACGCAACTCGATCTCCGGCGGGCTCTACTTTCTCAACCAATTCCCCTGGGAGTACGACAAGCTCCGGAAGGACCCTTCGCTCATTCCCAACATGGTCTCCGAGATCATCCGCTTCCAGACGCCGCTCGCCTACATGCGCCGCCGCGCGCTGGTCGATCACGAGATCGGCGGGAAGACGATCAAAGCCGGCGATAAAGTCGCCATGTGGTATGTCTCTGGCAATCGTGACAGCAGCGCCATCGAGGCACCGGATCAGTTTCTGATTGATCGTGAGCGCGCACGCCAGCACTTGTCATTCGGCTTCGGTATTCACCGCTGCGTTGGCAACCGGCTGGCCGAAATGCAGCTGCGTATTCTCTGGGAGGAGCTGCTCAAGCGCTATCCGCGCATCGAGGTGACCGGCGAACCCAAGCGCGTGCCCTCCAGCTTCGTGCGGGGTTATACATCGATGCCGGTCAAGATCGCGGCGTGAGGCATGCGGTATGGCAGATGAACAGCAAGGGACTTGAGCTACGCATGCAGGATAAGATCAATTTAGCGGAAAAGCTTGCGACATTTTCTGAGTATTGGTCGCCACGCACAGTCGCGCGGCTCAACGCTTCCGATGTTATGGTTGTGAAGGTCAGAGGCGATTTCGTTTGGCACAAGCACGACGAGACGGATGACTTCTTCCTCGTTATTAAGGGCACGCTCGACATCGAGTTGCGGGATCGCACAGTGACCCTCGGGCCGGGAGAAATGTATATCGTCCCGAAAGGTGTTGAGCATCGCACCGTCGCTCATGAGGAAGTTCATTTGCTTTTGATTGAACCGACGGGAACACCCAATACGGGTGATGTTAAAACAGCGGCGCCTCGGAAAGTCGCATGAACTGACTTTGTTTGAGCGGTTTGTATTGTAACTGACGTTATCGGTGACCAATTAGCGACATGCACCATCCCTGCCACCACGCCGTCGCGGCTCCCGACAAGCCTGCCGTCATCATGGCGCGCACCGGCGAGACGGTGACGTACGCGCAACTCGATGCGCGTTCGAACCAGGGTGCGCAGTTGTTCCGGTCGCTGGGCCTCAAGCGTGGCGACGCCATTGCGTTGATGTTGGAGAACTCGGCGCAGTTCCACGCGATCTGCTTTGCAGCGCAACGCAGTGGCCTGTTTTACACCGCCATGAGCACACGGCTGTCGCCATCGGAGGCGGCTTACATCGTGCAAGACTGTGGGGCCAAAATTTTCATCGCGTCGTCATCGTTGGTGCCACTGGCTGATGCCACGCGTGCAGCAAATCCGCAGTTGCAACACGCGTTCGCCGTGGGCGGTGTCATTCCCGGCTTTACGTCGTGGGAAGTGCAGACAGATACACAGCCGGCAACGCCCATCGTCGATCAGAGCGCGGGCCGCGACATGCTCTATTCGTCGGGCACAACCGGGCGCCCTAAGGGTATCAAAGCGGCGCTGCTCGACCATGCCTTCGATGCACCAACGCAGCTCTTGATGAGCACCGCTGCACTCTACGGCTTCAACCCCGAAACGCGCTATCTCTCGCCCGCGCCGCTCTATCACGCAGCACCCCTGCGCTTCACCATGACTTTGATACGGCTGGGCGGCACCGTGGTGATCATGGAGAAGTTCGACGAAACGGCCGCGCTCGCCCACATCGAGGCGTATAAAATCACCCACAGCCAATGGGTCCCGTCGATGTTTGTGCGAATGCTCAAGCTGCCGGTGAGCACGCGTGCGCGTTACGATCTGTCGTCGCTCAAGGTGGCGATCCATGCGGCCGCGCCGTGCCCGATATCCGTTAAAGAGCAGATGATCGCCTGGTGGGGGCCTGTGCTGTTCGAGTACTACGCTGGCACCGAAAGCAATGGCTTCGTCGCCTGCAACTCTGCCGAGTGGCTCGCGCACAAGGGGACCGTTGGCCGCGCCATTACGGGCGAACTTCGCATCGTCGGCGAAGATGGCACGCTGTTGCCACCCGGATCGGATAATCCCGGCACCATCTACTTCGCCAACGCGCCTTCATTTGAGTATCACAACGATCCAGAGAAGACCGCTGCCTCGCGCTCGCCCGAAGGCTGGTCCACGCTGGGCGACGTGGGTTACCTGGACGTCGACGGCTTTCTGTATTTGACCGACCGTAAGGCGCACATGATCATCTCCGGCGGGGTCAACATCTACCCGCAAGAGGTGGAGGACTTGCTGATCACACACCCGCGCATCGCCGATGCGGCCGTCATTGGCGTGCCGAGCGAAGACTTCGGCGAGGAAGTGAAGGCCGTGGTGCAGCCGCTCGATTGGGCCGATGCAACCCCCGCCTTCGCCGCCGAGTTGATCGCCTTCTGCCGCGCGAATATCAGCCACGTGAAAGCGCCGCGCTCGATCGATTTCGAACGCGAGCTGCCGCGTCATCCAACAGGCAAACTCTACAAACGATTGATCAGAGATCGTTACTGGCAAGGGCGCGCGAGTAAGTTGGTTTGAAACTGTTGTCGGGACCTGCACCATGAAAGCCGCCGTACTCACTGCGTTGAACGCACCGCTCGAAGTCCTCGACGTTGAGCAGGAAGGTCCGAAAGTCGGGGAGGTGCGCGTGTGCGTGAAGGCCGCCGGCGTCTGCATGAGCGATCTGCACATCATGATCGGTGATTGGCCAACCAAGCTGCCGATTGTGCCAGGCCATGAGGCCGCGGGCATCATCGACGAGGTCGGTCCCGGGGTGTCGCGCATCAAGAAGGGCGATCACGTCATCTTTTCGTTCAAGCCGAACTGCGGCCATTGCAGTTACTGCGCGCGTGGCCGCTCGGTGCTGTGCAACGGCCACGCCGATAGCCCCGGTTTCCGCCTCTACGACGGCACTGCGCGGATGACATTCAACGGCGAGCCAGTCAATCAGTTTGCACGCATCGGAACCTTCGCGGAGACCGTTGTCTGCTCGGAGGAAAACGTCGTGGTGATCCGCAAGGATATGCCATGGGCACAAGCCGCGCTGGTCGGCTGTTCGGTGGCCACTGGCATCGGTGCCGTCACGCGGCATGCAAAAGTGCCAGCCGGCTCTACCGTTCTCGTCATCGGCTGCGGTGGTGTCGGTCTCAATATCGTGCAGGGGGCCAAGCTGGCTGGCGCACGCCGCATCATTGCCGCCGATCTGCTCGATAAAAAGCTCGCATACGCTACAACATTTGGTGCCACCGATACGATCAACGCCAAAACCGGCAATCTCGTCAAAGAGGTTCGTGCTCTGACCGGCGGTCTCGGCGTCGACTATGCCTTCGACGCCATCGGCAGCGAAATCACGGTGACGCAGATTGTCGATGCGGTGGCACCGGGCGGCCGCGCGGTGATGGTCGGCATTCCGGCGGTAACAGTCAAAGCCGGTATTGCACCAGCCATGATGGTGTTTCAGGAAAAATCACTCACCGGCAGCTTCTACGGCTCGGTCGAACCAACCATCGACTTCCCCATCCTGTGCGATCTCTACATGGACAAGAAGATCAATCTCGACGGCCTCATCAGCCGCACCTACAATCTATCCGAAATCAACGAAGGCTTCACGCAACTCCGCGCTGGTTCTGTCGCGCGCGGCGTGGTGATGTTTGACTAAGCCCCCAACCGAGTAAGGACACACCCATGACCCCCGAACAAAAACTCAACGCGCTTGGCCTGTCCCTCCCGGAGTTGCCGAAGCCTGTTGCGAACTATGTCTCGTTCAAGCGGTCGGGCGACATGCTGTATCTCTCGGGCCAGGGGCCGCGCCGCAGCGACGGCACGTTCGCGACCGGCAAGGTCGGGAAGGATGTCACCACCAAGCAAGCTTATGAGCACGCCAAGCTCGTCGGTCTCGGATTGCTGGCAGCGATGAAGGCGGCGGCGGGTGATCTGTCCAAGGTCGAAGTGATCAAGGTTTTGGGCATGGTCAACGCGACGCCTGACTTCGGCGACCAGCCGGCGGTCATCAACGGTTGCTCGGATCTGTTCGTTGAAGTGCTCGGGGAGCGCGGCCGGCATGCGCGCTCAGCGGTCGGCATGGGCTCGCTGCCCAATAGCATCACAGTCGAGATCGAAGCCGTGTGCCGTATTCATCCGTGAACATGGCCATGCCCGCTCAAGCATTAACCGCGTTCGCAGAAAACGACCCCTCGCCAATCCCCGCTCCTCTGCGCGAGCTTACACTCATGGCTCAAGCCCCGCATCAGACAGGGCAGCAAAAACACTGCCGCTCTTTGACATCGTTAAACTGTTGGACCCAACCCCGGAGGCGTGCTGCCCCGGGGCCAGCTGACGCTTGACCGACCGGGGACGCCTGGCCTGGGCGCGGGGCTGGCCCCGAAGGTGGGGCTTTTGCCAGTTATACCTTGGCGCCCCCAAACGTCTTCTCCATCTCGCGGCGGAACTTCACCTCTGGCGCGCTCACGTCGATCTCGACGTCTGACCAGCGGAGCCGCTGCCCCGTCTTGATCGCCGTCTTGAGCTTGACGTTGTGGGCGAGGCCGAGCGGCAAGAACCCTTCCTTCAGGCTCATCTCCGCCGGCGTCTGTTTGCCCCACACGCAGAAGCCGCCTTCGCCATCCAGCATCTCGCCGGGCTTCAGATCGCGTTTGGCTGTCGCCACCACATCCGAGTTGAAGCAGTAGGCTGCCCCCGTCGGTTCCTTGCGGCAGGCAGCCGACGCGACCGACAACCCAAGTTCCAGCCCGATCATGTGCGTGGGCCTGTAGAGGGCGGCGTACTTGCCGCTCTTGTCAGACAGCATCTGATACTCGGCAAAGCACTTCGAGGCGTAGTCGCTGTCGCTCTCGATCACCACGTAAGTGCCCATCAGCAAGCTGTGCGGCACGTCCTTGCCATCGCGATACAACGACGACGTCACTTCGGTGACGCCCTTCTTCTCCAGCACGCCCCCGTCGGCTTTGGGCTTGCAAATATCCGCATGCTCAAACCGCGTGGCCGGCGGGAACGTCAGCCCGTCGGTCTGCGGCACCAATCCGGTCGCATTGCAAATCGCCGTCATCTCGATGCCCGACTTGGTGCCGTCGATGAAGGAGTTGAACATCTTCGGGTTGATGTGCGAGCGATTGTGGATCACCAGATACTGGTCGAGAATGTCCCACACGGTCTCTGGCGTGCTCTGGTGATAGGTCGGGTGATAGCGCGTGCCCTTGCCGGCGGCGACCACTTGAAACCCGCAGGCGCGTGCCCAGTCTACGTGCTCGCACACCAGCGCCGGTTGATCGCCCCAGGCGAGCGAATACACCACGCCTTTTTCACGCGCGCGTTTCGCCAGCAACGGCCCCGCCAGCGCGTCCGCTTCAACGTTGACCATCACCACGTGTTTGCCTGCATCAATCGCTGCGCATGCCAGCTTGATGCCCGTCGCCGGATCGCCGGTGGCTTCGATGATAACTTCAATTTCCGGGCACTCGATCAGCGCCATCGCGTTGTCGGTGATGAATGTCTTGCCTGTCTTGATCGCGTCGCCCGCGGACTTTGCGTTGATCTGCTCGGGCGCCCACTGCACGCTTTCGAGCCGCTCTTTGGCGCGTGACACCATCAGGTCCGCCAGTCCGACCAGATGGAAGCCTGTCGTCACCCGGCACTGGCTGAGAAACATCGTGCCGAACTTGCCGGCGCCTACCTGGCCGATGCGTACGGGCTTATTCTTGGCCGCGCGCTCGCGGAGCATGAAGGAGAGGTTCATTGGGAGGTCCTAAGATGATCGGGAACGTGAAACGGCTTCCGGCAGCGAACCACGCGCTCGTAGCTACTGCAAGCGGGAGCGTGCTCTGCGCCCTTGTGGCGGGGCGCTGCATTTGCGTGCAGTCTTGCGTCTATTTGCAAACCCTCGAGTAGAGCGGCACCGGTGTCTTCGTGGTGGTGCAGCCGGTATTGGTGCAGCGGGTTTCGTAGGTATCGTAACTTCCTGTCTGGTAGTTCGTACAGCCACCGGTGCCGCTGGAGGGTCTGGCGCCGGAATTTGATCCGGCTGGCGCAGCTGCGGGCTCTGGTCTGAGCATGTCGAGGGTCAGACCGAACTCTTCATCCCGCAGCTTCTGAATGTAGAGGAAAGCGTTGAGCACTCTCTGATCGTTGGATGCGACGGTCGCGGGGAACATAGTATAGAAAATCTGCCGGCCGTCACTGGTATCATAACCGATGACATTGACTGTTAGATCCTGACCATTGCTTTCGTGGAAACTGTCGAAACTCAGGGTCGCCTTGGCCGGTGGCCGCCAATTCAGCCGGCCGACGTTCGTACGGCTGGTGGCGACGCCGAACACCCCGTCAGTTATGCGTGGTACTTCGGTGTTGAACCAAGTCGTAAAATTGGTTCGGTTCTGGATCGCTGGCAGGACGACAATGGAGACCCAATCACTGTCCGAGCCGATATCCAGCCGATAGTGATCCTCCAACTTCTGCTCGGTCCAACCGTCCGGGGGCGCGCGGAGATAGCCCGCGGTAGCAAGGCTCGGGAACGCTATCAACCAAGCGAGGAAAGCAAGCCAGTGTCCGCTCGTTCGGCGCATGGGAAACATCCTTTTCTACAAAATCGTCATGCGTTGTGGTCAGTATTGCAACGCTGCCAATACTTGGCACAGTAAGCCGACTGGTACCGCAAAAAGACTGCGTCAACATTCTATTGCGGGTTCGGTTTTGGTTGCGCTTTTCGTTTGCGGGCCATCCTACCCACGGACCTCAGTCACGGCCGTTAACGCATATTTTTTGCTGTGCACCGGCTACACGACAACTTTGCGATATAGATGCCACGTCGCATGCCCGAGCACCGGCATCACGGCGGCCAATCCGACCAGCAACGGCAGCGAGCCGACGATCAGCAATGCGGCAACAAGCGCGGCCCATTCCAGCATCGTCCAGGGATTGGCTGCAATCGCCCGTAACGAGGTTCCGATGGCGGTGACAACATCAACGTTCCGGTCAAGGAGTAATGGAAACGAGACCACTGAGATCGCGAAGGCAACCGCCGCGAACAGCGCGCCCACCAAATGCCCGACAATCAGCAGCAGGGCACCCGGCCGCGTCTCAAAGATCTGATCGATAAAGGCGCCGAGTGACTTGGGGACCGCGTCGCCGAAGATCGTCGCATATATGAGATGGGCTGCGGCCAGCCAGGCCAGAAATAGCGCCATCAGGATGCCGCCCAGCAGCAAAATGGACTTGAAGCCTGGAGCGCGCACCACTTCGAGCCCGTTGCGCCATGTCACTGCTTTACCCTGCTCTCGTAGCCGGCTGATCTCATAGAGCCCAATCGCTGCGAACGGTCCCATGATCGCAAAGCCCGCGACCAGCGGGAACAGCAGCGGCAGAACACTGTATTGAAATGCCGCCCGGCACAACAGCAGCCCAAGCGCTGGATAGATCAGCGTCAGGAAGATGACGTGCGTTGGTGCAGCGCTGAAGTCTGCCAGCCCTTTACGCAGGGCGTCCTGCAGGTCGGCACGTGTGATCGCTCGGACAGTCGGCAGCGCCGCTAGGTCTGAATGGACGCCATCGTCGAGATGAACATTGCTATGGGCCATGGGTATCTCTTTCGGTTGGATTGCTCCCCCGTCCGTTCCCCCCATCTGCAGCGAAAGAGTTACACAACACGCGCTCAAGTGGAACCCCGGTCGCAGAGCGCGCGCTTCACCGTTGCGTGAGCGAATTTAGGCTGTGTGAGCGGATTTAGCCTCAGGTTGCCCAGCACTCTCGGCATTGGGCATCCTTTACTTCGCCAATAGGATGGCTAGTGTCTGACTGGCTGCAGCAAGTTGGCTGGTCAGGTGGAGGGATTTGCCGCGCCTGCTAGCTTCCAGCCACGCATTTTATTCGGCCATCATCAGAATTGGCTATCAACAACGACGGCGGGGTAACCCGTTTCGGGAGGAATTCGAATGAAAATTGAAAAGTTTAGCCGGCGCGCCGCCGGGGTTGCGCTCGGCGCGCTCATGGCAGCCGTCAGCATTGCGCCGGCCGTTGCCCAGGAAAAGCTCAACGTCTGGTGGGTCAAGGGCTTCTACAAGGCCGAAGACGACGCGCTGTTCGAAGCCATCAAGAAGTACGAAGCCAAAAGCGGAATCAAAATTGAGCTCTCGCAGTACCCGATCCAGGACATGATCCCGAAGACGGTGGCAGCACTTGATTCAGGCACCCCGCCCGACGTTGCCTACGCCGACACGTACGACTTCCAGACCGCCGGCAAGTGGGCCTCCGAAGGCAAGCTTGAGGATTTGTCGAGCATCATCGAGCCGATGAAAGGCGACTTTGCAGCCAACACGCTGTCGACCGCGTTTTTGATCAACGAGAAAACCAAGAAGAAGGCCTACTACGCCTTCCCGCTCAAGCAGCAGACGATCCACATTCAATACTGGTCGGACATGCTGGCAGAGTCGGGCTTCAAGGAATCGGACATCCCGAAAACCTGGAAGGAATACTGGAGCTTCTGGTGCGATAAGGCCCAGCCCGGCCTGCGCGCAAAATCTGGCAAGCGCGACTTCGGCATCGGCAACCCGATGGGCGTCGACAGCACCGACAGCTTCTACTCGTTCTTGACCTTCATGGACGCCTACAACGTCAAGCTCGTCGACGATGACGGCAAGCTGCTGTTGGACGATCCCAAGGTCAAGGCAGGCCTCGTCAGCGCGATGACGGATTACACGCAGATCTACTCCAAGGGCTGCACACCGCCGTCCTCGACCACGTGGAAAGATCCCGACAACAACGTCGCCTTCCATAACAAGACGACAATCATGACCCACAACGCGACGATCTCGATCGCCGCCAAGTGGCTCGATGACAGCAACACAGCAACTCTGACCGACGAACAGCGTGCGACCGCAAAAAAGAACTACTATGAATTGATCCGCACCGCTGCGTTCCCCAACAAGCCCGATGGTACGCCGATGCAGTATCGCGCGGCCGTCAAAGTCGGGGTCGTGTTCGAGCAAGCCAAGAACAAGGCGCGCGCCAAAGAGTTCGTCGCGTTCCTCATGCAGGATGAAAACCTGCAGCCTTATGTCGAAGGCGCACTCGGACGCTGGTTCCCGGTCAAGTCGAAACTCCAGAAGTCTGCGTTCTGGGATGGCGACGTGCATCGCAAAACAGTGCGCGACCAGTTCGCCAATGGCACAGTCAACTTCGAGCTGACGAAGAACTACAAGTTCACCACCGTCAACAATGAGAACGTCTGGGCTAAGGCGATGAACCGCGTCCTCAACGAAAAGATCCCTGTCGATCAAGCCATCGACGAGATGATCAAACGCATCAAGGAAATCGCGGGCTGATAGAGTCCTTCTCCCCACGAGCGAGAGCACGTGGGGAGAAGGACGCCTCTGTCGCAGGTTGGGTCAAGCTTCGGTGCGATAGCGCCGACGCGCGACCCAACATTTTTGTTTGGAGCAAGCCGTGTTGGGTCGTGCTGTAGCGCTTGATCCAACTTAAATGTCGCGAGCCCGCCCGTGACCGCCGAGCCACCCAAGGCCTCACAGCCGCCAACCCGCAACACGGGTGCGCTAGGTCTGCCGTCGGGCAGCATCCGCGCAATTCTTACTTTAATGACCGTCGGTTTCATCACTATTCAGACCGCGCGTGGCGTTCACGTCGGGCTCTTGTGGTTTGAAAGTCTGATGATCGTGCTGGCGCACTATTTCGCTTCGCGCCGCTTGGTGCAGATGCCGCGCGAACTTCGCCAACGCCTACAAGCCGAAGGCGTGCTTGAAGCCGAGCCGAACCCGCTTTATCTGCCGCGCTACACGCTCCGCATCTTCATCATCGGCGCGTTCGTGGCGCTCGCTGCCTACCTTGCTCGTAACGGTCGGCTGTTGGACCCCGTTGCGCTGCCGATCTTTATTGCCGTTGGTGCCTACTTCCTCGGTATTCTGTTTTACTCGTTTATGGAGTGGTGGAAACGTGGCAAGCCAAAGACGCCTGGGGCAACCCGCTTCGATGATATCCGCGCCGTGCTAACGCTTGCCGCCATGGCGCTCGTCATCGTCCTCCAACTGACCGGTTGGCAAAGCCTGATCCCTTACGGCCAAAAGCTTGAGGCCCTGCCGTTGGCGCTGATGTTGTTTTATTTCGGTTCGCGGTAGTGTCGCGATGACAGCGTTCGCCGGTCTTGGTCGAAGGGATTGTACGAACGTCATGACAGATCATCACACGGGCTGCGTCGCCGAATTGCCACTGCCAATTTTAGCCAATCTGCGCTAGCGTCCCTGAAATATCACGTCCTACCGCCCCGAGTTTGTCCCGAGTTTGTCCCGAGTCCATCATGACCGTCGCAACCATTGACCAGATCAAGCCACCACCGACCATCGCGGCGGAGGCATCCGCCAACGGCCGCGATGATGCGCAGCGATGGGGGCTGGTGATGGTCTTGCCCTACATCCTCATCTTTATCTTTTTCGTGCTCTACCCAGTGCTCTATGCGTTCTGGACCGCACGCAAGCCGGAGAGCTACGTCAAGCTCGCCTCCGATCCGATTTATCTG
Source organism: Hyphomicrobiaceae bacterium (assembly GCA_031379035.1). Lineage (GTDB taxonomy): Bacteria > Pseudomonadota > Alphaproteobacteria > Rhizobiales > Hyphomicrobiaceae > JABFRJ01. The sequence continues at coordinate 16,313 of JANNEU010000329.1, forward strand.
CGCACGATCATCAACACGCTGATTTTCATTCTCGTTGCCATCAACGTCAAAATGTTTATCGCCTTGCTGCTATCGGGCTTTTTCACCACCGCCCGATGGTGGGTGAAATCGCTGATGGCGATCTTCATCCTGCCCTGGGCGCTGCCATCGATTCCGACCATTCTGTCGTTCCGCTTCATGCTGAACCCCGAGTGGGGCATTATCAACCAACAGATCTTCCGGTTGACCGGTGCCGACGGTCCCAACTGGCTGAATGACCCCAGCTTGGCGTTGGGTCTCTCGATGCTGGTGCACATCTGGAAGTCGCTGCCATTCTGGACCTTGATCCTGCTCTCCGGCCGGCTCGCCATCTCGAAAGATCTCTACGAAGCCGCCGCGGTCGATGGCGGCAATGGTTGGCATCTGTTCCGCCACATTACGTGGCCGTCCATGCAGCAGCTGTATTTCACCTGCCTCATCCTCTCAATGATCTGGACCCTTGGCGATTTCAACAGCGTGTATCTGCTGACCGGCGGCGGCCCCGCCGATCTCACTCATGTGTTGGCCACCCTCGGCGTGCGGTATCTCCGCTACGACCAGATCGAGCAGTCGATGGCCGCCATCGTCACCGCGCTGCCGCTCGTGCTGCCGCTTGTGTACATTCTCATGCGGAGGCTCAAGTGATGCGGATGCCAACTCTCCGTGGCATCGCCACCGACGCCAAGTTGCTGTTGATCGGCATCCCGGTCTTCTTGTGGACGATCATTCCCATCTACCACATGGTTCTGTTCGCCATCTCGTCCAAGGACTCTGCGTTCTCTGGCCGTCTCTGGCCGGCGCAACCGACGCTGAAGAATTTTGAAACCGTGTTTAAGCAGCAGCATCACTACCTGGACCATTTCTGGCAGCAGATGTGGAACTCGACCGTCATTGCCGTCTCAACCGGCGTGCTGACCTTGGTCATCGCCACGTTCGCGGCATTCGCGATCAGCCGCCTCAAGGTGCGCGGCGGCGGTATCGTGATGAACCTGGCGCTGTTCACCTATTTCATTCCGGCCGCCTTCCTTGCGGTGCCCATGTACCGGACCATGGGGCTCTACGGGCTGCTTAATCATCAGTCCGCACTGATCATCGCCATGGTGACATTGGCGTCGCCGTACGCGATCTGGGTGTTCAAGCAGGCGTCCGACAAGCTGCCCGTCGAGCTGGACGAAGCAGCCTACATTGATGGGGCCTCGCCATTGCAGCTATTTCGGCTCGTTTACTTGCCGCTGATGCTGCCCTCTCTCGTCGCCGTCGGCATCTATGCCATTCTCCTGGCCTGGAACGAGTACCTCTATGCCTTCTTGCTGCTCTCTAAAGACACGGACGTGACCTTGGGCGTGGGCCTCGGCAACTTCATCTCCGCCGATGACAGCCCCTGGGAACTGCTGATGGCCACCGGCCTCGTCTACGCCATGCCCCCGGCGGCGATTTACTACACATTCCGGAAGTATATGGTCAGCGGCCTCACCGCCGGCGCGACGAAAGGCTGACGGAGCGAGATCGGATCATCGTCCCATGATGCAAAGCGCCGACATGCAGCGCACAGCCGAGCTCCTCTGGGCGTGCTGGCAAGAGGGAAGAGTCATTGAGGCTTTGCCGGCGCAGGGCCGGCCGTCATCGCGTGCCGAGGGGTATGCGGCGCAGGCAGAGTTCGACCGCTTGTCCAACACGACGCGGGTGGGCTGGAAGATCGCCGCGACCAGTGCCGCGGGCCAGCGTCATATCGGCGTCGACGGGCCGCTGATGGGCCGAATTTTTGCTGCACGCGTTCACAAGCCGGGCGCGGTCGTATCCCTCGTCAACAATCGCATGCGCGTGGCTGAGCCGGAATTTGCCTTCCGCTTCGGTCGCACGCTCGCGCCCCGTTCGGCTCTATACTCGGTCGACGAAGTGATGGCGGCCGTCGAGAGCCTGCATCTGGCGCTGGAACTGCCAGACAGCCGGTTCAACGATTTCGCGGCTGTTGGTGGTCCGGCGCTGATGGCCGACAATGCCTGCGCCCACGAATTGGTGCTCGGCGATGCCGTGAGCGTGGACTGGCGAGCTGTCGACTTATCTTGCCATTCGGTCAGGGCGCAGGTCGAAGGCCGCTATGAACGATCAGGATCTGGAGCCAACGTTCTTGGCGACCCTCGAGTGGCGTTGGCGTGGAGCGTCAACGAACTCAGCGCGCTGGGTATCGCCATGGCGGCCGGCGAATTCGTCACCACTGGCACTTCGGTGGTGCCTTTGGAGCTGATGCCGTGGGATCGTGTGAGCGCAGATTTCGGCCCGCTTGGAAGTATTGCGGTAGCGGTTGGTGCGTAGCTGGCAAGCATGTCTCAACCGGGCCAGTCTTATAAAACAGGGCCCGCGCGGCCAAGTTTTGCCGCCACGAAGGTGAGCAATGCCGGGTCTGCAAAATCCGCCGCGCTCATCTCCGCGCCCGCCGCTGTCAAATCCGCATGGCGGACGCTGGTTCGGATGCCAGCCGTGGCTATGCCGGCAGCCGTTGCCGACTGCACACCAGCCCGCGAATCCTCGAACGCCACCGAAACCTCAGGCTTCGCGCCGATCAACCGCATGCCTTCCAGATAGGGCAGCGGATGCGGCTTGCCATGTGCGAGCTCGTCGCCGATCACCAGCGCCTTGAAGCGATGCCAGATCCCAAGCCGCGACAAAACCATTTCCGCATTGAGCCGCGGCGCGTTCGTGACCGCCGCCATCAGAACGCCCTCGCGGTCGGCCCAATCGAGCAGGGTCATCAGCCCGGGGGTCGGCCTCATGTTGCTGGCCGCCAGTGTGCGGAAAGCCATTTCCTTCTCAGCCATAAGTGCGACCTGGCGTGGTATTGGCAGTTGCCCCAGAAATCGCTCCTGGATCGACGCCATCGAGAACCCCTGGAGCTCCTTGATGAAACGCGCGTGGTCGAACGTGTGCCCGAGCGGACCGAAGACTGTGTTAAACGCCTGCAAATGCAAGTCATCCGTATCGGCCAGCGTGCCGTCGATATCGAACAGCAGTGCGGAGCCGGGTTTCGAAGGCATGTGATGTTGCTCCCATATTGCCTTCCGAATGGTCGTTCACGCTTTTGCGGGCGACAATCTATGCCCCTACTCCTCACGCCTTCTTGAGATCCAGCAGCAGCGTCCCGATCCGCTCCATGGCTTTGCGAATGTTGTCGGTCGAATTGGCATAGCTGAAGCGCACATAGCCTTCGCCATGAATGCCGAAACTGGTGCCAGCCACGGTCGCCACGCCCGCCTTCTCCAGCATCGCATTCTGCAACTCGCGCGCAGAAAGACCCGTGCCGGTGATGTTGGGGAACGCATAGAACGCGCCGCCCGGGTTTACGCATGTCACGCCCGGCAGTTGGTTCAACAGCCCGACAATCACCCGCCGTCGCTCGTCGAACGCCTTCACCATCGTATGCACGGCGTCTTGCGGGCCTTCCAGTGCAGCAATCCCTGCGTACTGCGTCGGTGCATTCACGCAGCTGTGGCAGTTCACATTGAGCCGCACGACTTTCTCAACCAGATCCTTCGGCCAGATGGAGAAGCCCAAACGCCAGCCCGTCATCGCATACGTCTTCGACCAGCCGTCCAGAATGATCAGCCGATCACGGATCTCCGGGAAACGCAGGAAGCTCACATGCTCCGCGCCGTCGTAGAGCATCTGCGAATAGATCTCGTCGGCCATGATGGCGACGTTGGGGTGCTTGGCGAGCCCCGCGACCAACTTGCGAATTTCGCTTTCCGGCACGGCACCGCCCGTGGGATTGCCCGGCGTGTTGAGAATGATGAGCGATGTCTTCGGCGTGATGCCGGCGAGCACTTCTTCGGCCGAGAACGCAAAACCATTCGCTTCCTTCAGCGCAATCGGCACCGCGGTTGCGCCTGTGTACTGGATCATGCTGCGGTAGATGGGGAACCCGGGATCGGGGTACATGATCTCTGCACCTGGGGTGCCGAACATTAGGATGGCAAAGAACATCGTTGGCTTGCCACCCGGCATGATCACCACGGTGCCCGGATCGACGTCGACGTTGTGGCGCTTATGCAGGTCTTTGGCGACTGCTTCACGCAATGGCAAAATACCATTAGCCGGTGTGTAACCGTGGTGGCCGTCGCGCAGGGCTTTGATGGCTGCTTCAACGATATGCTGTGGTGTTTTGAAATCTGGCTGGCCGATGCCGAGATTGATAATGTCTTTGCCCGTTGCCGCTAGATCGGCTGCCCGCGCTAACACCTCAAAGGCGGTTTCAGTACCCAGGCGATTAAGGCTGTCTGCAAGATGGAGCATGGCGCGGGTCCGGCTGTTGGAGCATGTGCGAGCACTATCGCCGAACCGCTCGCGGTGTAAAGCCAACGGCGCGCCTCTCGACGCGCCGCGAATGGAGTTGAGCCCAGATGCGTCAGCTAACGGATTGCCACCGGGTTGATGATTGCCTGCACAGCGCCGGTGATCTTGGACTGGCCGAGCACGAACAGGAACTCCCAGGCCTTGTCGGCGACAAGCTGATCTGTGTTCATGTTTTCGAGGATATAGATGCCGTTCTTGGGCAACAGGATCTGGTGGATTTCAAACACACCTACGCCCTTCTCGAACGGGATCACTTCCAGCGCCCACTGGTCAGCGCCAACGGCGACGATTTCCTTGGAGACCAGATACTCAGCGCCTTCCTTGCCAAGTCCGGGTTCACCCGCGAGGAACGCTTTCGGGTCCTTGGTGGCGACGGATTGATAGCCCGTGTGGAAGAGCACGATATCGCCCTTCTTGATCTCGATGGCCTGACGCTTCAGCGCGTCGTCGATTTCCTTCTTGTTGAAGGGGGTGCCGGCAGCCACCGGGTTCTGGTTGAACACCGCCGTCATATCGAGCACAACACCGCGTGCCACGAGCGGCGGCACCTTCTCGATGCCGAACTTCTTCAAGCCATCGGCCGCTGCGAAGTCGGCGGCCTTCGTGCAATTGTAATAGACGTTATCGATGCCGATGTGGCCAAGGCCATCAAGCTGCGAGCCAACCCCTACCCAGCCGGTGATGATGTCATCATTGTACGTTGTCTTGGTCGGTCCCAGCGAGCCGCCGCCCTGTTGCCCGGGCTGCACGATTGTTACGTTGAACGTGCGTGGCGGGAAAGCTGGCGACTTTGAATTGGTTTCAACGCCCAACGAATAAGTCTTGCCGGTCTTGATCAGTTTGGCGGCTTCCAGCACGGCGGCGGGTGACAACAGATTGGCCGCGCCGATCTCGTCGTTGGGGCCATATTTGGACTTGCACCACGACTGGGCGTCTTGTGCGGTGGCTGGCAGCGCGAGGCCGGCTAGCAGTGACGCAGCGAGGTAAAGAGTCGTTTTCATGAAAGTTCCTCCGGAAAACGTTTCTTATGACGGCGATGCCGGCCCAGGGTGCCGGGCCGCACGCCGATGCAGTGTAGGCGTGTATTTTCGCTGCCCGCAATCACGGAATGATGAATTGAGCGAATAGGAGGAGGCCCCGACGCGCATGGCAGGGGCGGCTGGGCGAACGCCTACCACTCCCCGAACCGATAGCCGCGCGCCTTGGCACCGCCGGTCAGTTTTTCGATCGTTTCGTAGCTCATCGTCGTGCGCGTCTTCAGGTTCATGAGCCAGTGCAGCAGCCGGTCTTTCATCTCGGCGCGCACGTCTGCGAAGGCGCCGATGCTCCCGAGGTCGGTTTGCTCTTGTGGGTCCGCATCGAGATCGAACAACTGCGGCGCGAAGCCTTCGAAGTAGATGTACTTCCAGCGCTTGGTGCGCACCATGAAGCCGCGCGCCTGGTTCGGCGAAAGCCCCAAAGTACGCCGCGCATGGCGGAACGAAAAATCCGTGTCGCAGTGCACCGCTTCACGCCAACCGTCTGGCTTGGCCCCTGCCAGCAGCGGCACCAGCGATGTACCTTCTAGGCGATGGCGCACCAGGGGCGCACCTGCCATCTCAACAAACGTTGGCACTAGATCGATCGCCTCGACGAGATCCGCTGAAACGGTCCCGCGTGTCGTGTCTGCCGTCGAGCGCGGGTCCATGACGATCAGCGGAATGCGCACGCTTTCCTCGTGAAACAGCTCTTTCTCGCCCAACCAATGGTCGCCGAGATAGTCGCCGTGGTCCGAGGTGACGACGATGATCGTGTCCTCAGCCAAGCCGCGCTTGTTGAGGTGCGCGACCACCCGTCCGATATGATAATCACACTGCGAGATCAACCCCATGTAAGCCGGGATCACCGTCTCGCGCACCTCGGGCCGTGAAAAGTTGACGCTTTCCTCGTGCTTCATAAAGGCGGCGACCACTGCATGCGGATTGTCGCGCTCATGCTGCGTCGCGTTCTGCGCGATGACATGCTCGGGGCCGTACATGTCGTGATAGGGAGCCGGCGCGATGTAAGGCCAGTGCGGCTTGATGTAACTCAAATGCAAGCACCACGGCCGGTCGCCGGTTTGATCGATGAACTCCATCGCCCGGTCGGTCATGTAGGCGGTTTCGGAGTGCTCCTCCTTCACGCGCGCTGGCCGGCGGGCGTTACGCATCGACCAGCCACTGGCGACCTTGCCGTCTGCATCAATCACTGAGTTCGCGTACGTGTGCCAAGGGTTGTCGCCCGGATAGCCCTTCTGCCGGAGCCAGCGATTATAGGCGAGGTCTGTGTGCTGGGCTTCATCCGGATGCAGTCCGTCGTCGCGCTCAAACTCTTCGAAACCACACGCTGTCGCCGCCACGCCGGTATCGGTCCCCTCACCAATTCCCAGCCGCGCCATGCCCTCCGCATCCGCCTTGAAATGCGTCTTGCCGACGAGAGCCGTCCGATACCCTTGCGGCTTGAGATAGTCGCCGAGCGTCATCTCGTCCACGCGCAGGGGGAAGTTGTTATAGGTCGCGCCGTGGCTGATGTTATAGCGCCCCGTATAGAACGACATGCGCGAGCCGCCACACACGGGCGACTGCACGAAGGCGCGATCAAAGCGCACGCCTCGCATAGCCAACGCATCGATATGCGGCGTCTTGATATGGGGATGGCCCGAACAGCCAAGGTAGTCCCACCGCAACTGATCAGCCATGATGAAGAGGATGTTCGGCAATCGCGGCATATTGTGACCCGATGTATGGCGAGGTTTCTACAACTCACTATGCCTCATGAGTGTCTGCGCCGTCCTGCTTAAACCCGCGCATTTCTGCACAGGCCGAAGGGATCGCGCCGGTGGCGTGTTTGCTGGAACCCTTGAAATCCTCTGCCGACAACCCACATCCGTGCTGTCAGCCGGGCCCCTCTGGCAACCAAAGTTTGGTTGCGATGTCGGCTTTCCGTTTATTCGGATCGCGCACTCAGAGGCCTCGCATGGAAATCTTAGCTGCTGTTCTTTTCGCCGATGTTCTCGGCAAGCCGGCCTGGATGTGGCTGGCGTTCGTCGGCATTGTTGTTGCGCTGCTGGTGCTCGATCTCGGCCTGCTCCACACCGATCATCGCGAAATCGCCGTTGGCGAAAGCTTCGTGCTGTCAGCCGCTTATATCTCGGTCGGGCTGCTATTCGGTGCCGGCGTCTGGTTGACCCTCGGTTCCCAGGCGGGCATGGAGTATTTGACGGGCTTTGCCATCGAGAAAGCCCTGGCGATGGACAACGTGTTTGTCATCGCCATGATCTTCACCTACTTCGCCGTGCCCTTGAAGTATCAGCATCGCGTGCTGTTCTGGGGCATTCTCGGCGTGATCGTATTGCGCGCGCTGATGATCGGCGTTGGTGCAGCCATCGTCTCACAGTTCTCCTGGGTGCTCTCGCTGTTTGCGGTGTTCCTCATTGCGACCGGCATCAAGATGCTGATGGTGACCGACAAGCCCTACGATGTTGCGACGAACCCGGTCTTGGCGTTCATGCGCCGCCGCTTCAACGTCACCGGAAGCCATCACGCTGAGCGGTTCTTCGTCCGTGCGCCGGATGCGGGCGGAAAATCAACCTTGTTCATGACGCCACTGTTTCTAGCGTTGGTGCTCATCGAAATCGCTGACGTCATCTTCGCTGTCGATAGCGTGCCAGCAATCTTCGCGATCACCACCGATCCCTTCATCGTCTACACGTCAAATATCTTTGCAATTCTCGGCCTGCGCGCGCTGTATTTTGCTCTCGCCGCCATGGTTGATCGCTTCAAGTATCTGAAGGTCGCTTTGGCCGTCGTCTTGATCTTTGTTGGCGGGAAGGTGCTCGCAGCAGATATGCTGGGCATTTCGAAGATCCCGCCCGCACTGTCGCTGGCGATCACGTTCGGCATCCTGGCCGCCGGGGTGATTATCTCATGGATCAAGACCCGCAGCGTTGCTGCCTCAACCAATGCCGCAGAGTAACGCTTTAGCCTTTCAGGCGCGGCATCAGTCCGGACAGCCGCTGTTTGAGGGCCACAACAAACGGCGCCAGCTTTTGCTTCACGCGCGTCTTCAGCATTCTGCCATAGCGCCAGGCCCAGCTGCGGCGGATCTCCTCGTGCAACGCATGCAGACGCGGTGCCAGCAGGTCATATCCGCGCTTGAACCAGCCGATGCGCATCAACTGAGGTGCGGTGAGCTGGTAAAGACGCGCCACCACCGCCGTGCCGACCACTTTGGCACCGATGAACAGGGCCGCTGCGCTGAGCGTGTGCCCCTGCGCAATCAAGAACAAGGCGAGCAGTTTCAGCGGCAGCAGGAACACCGTCGGCAGGCCGAAGGCCACCAGCGCACCGTAGGGCGGCAGCTTGGCAATCCAGCGTTCGAGTGCCGCGACTGGCGCGAGGCGGGTGAGCCGCGAGAAGAAGGCAACGAGCGGCTGCCAGCCCCATTGCTCGAAGATGACGAGCAGCGCCAGCAGCACACCGAGCGCGCGCTTGACCCATAACCATGCGAGCCGCGCCAATGCGCTCGCCGCTTGGCTGAAACCACGCCCAATCAGCCCCAGGCCCTGGCGAAGCCGGTGCACGAGGACCGTGGGGTCAGATTTGCTCGGCGTATCGGACATGCAACGTGTGGCTCGGGAAACGATGGCTCGGCAAGCGATGGCTGGGCGCGCGCCGCCATACTGCGCAGCTTACGTCCTCATGGTTGCCAAACCCTGACCACGCATGATGGCAAGAACTTGTTATCTTTTGACAATATCGACGTCGACCAAGCGCCATGACAAGCCCTGCAAGGCCAAAGTCGAGACGATGCGCGCGTTCGAAAGTTTGGGATGAACAGATTCAACACGGAACCGTGTGAGGCTTTCAAAGAACGCCCAGCGAATGCGGCGCGGTGGGACCGGATCGTCTGGGTCTTCGGTGTCGTCACTCGGCGGCGGCGGTTGGGCGGTGCCCGGAAACCGCTCCAGTACGAACGCGCGGCCGGCCAAAATGCGCGCGAGATTGCCAGGGGTCACGAACGTTTCTACTGCCGCGTCCGAGATCGTGCCGCCGATGGCGCGCTTCAACAGTCCGCCAACAACGCCGCTTTTGTCGGCATCTTCGCGCAGGGCTGCCGCCAGCCGTGGCTTCATCGCCTTCCGAAGCGTGGGAAAATCGACGCGGGCCGCGAGGCTGGCCGTATCCCTATTGCGCATGGCCTGCCTGAGGTGCCAACCCGCCCACATGGGTCCGGAGATGTAGATCAGAAGTAGCGCGACCGACCCCCAGATCGCCCATTTCAACTCGCGTTTCATGCCCGCCTCCCCGCCACGTGCGCCTGCCACCATAGGCGCGACGTGCGTCTCTCGCAAAAGTTGGCCTTGGGTGTGGCGTCATCAGCAAGCTGCCTCTGATCCATCGACGTGAGGGGCGTGATGACCTAAAGCTTGCTGGAGCATCGCTTTGTTTTCCTCCTCGAGATCGTGCTAGGCTTATGTCAGTTTTAATGCCCACATCATCGTCCCTGCCCGGCACGCTGCAGTCCGCTAAATTCATCCGCGTGTCGGGTGCGGCTATGCGCACCCTCGTCTCGGCTCACGGTCTCTTAAGCGATTGGGATCAGTTCGCCGCCAGCTGGCAGCGCCTCGGGCCCGACACCTACATGGCTGACGGTGGCCGCTATCGCCGCCGCAGACACGCAGTGTTCGCGTGCGCTGACAAAGGGCCGATCACGCGCCAGCCCCATCAACCGCACTACCAGAGTGTCGACCACAACACGCTCAACGGCGGTATCGAGCGCTGGTTTGAGCCCGTGGAGGAGGAGATCGGTGCCGGTGCCGCCTGCTCCGCCCTCCTTGCTCTTTGCCGTGCCGTATTCTCTGCTGCCGCACCGGCTGCCAAGCCTTGGCGTATCGAACTGCATCAGTTTCGCATCGAGGCCAAACCAGGCACCGCCGGCAAACCGACGCCCGAAGGGATGCACCGCGACGGCGTCGACTTTGTGCTGGTGATGATGGTTAAGCGCACCAACATCAAGAGCGGCGAAACCATTATGACGGCAGCCGATCACCAACCGTTGGGTCAGTTCACGTTGACCGAGCCCTTCGACGCGGTGCTGCTCGACGACCATCATGTCTTCCACGGCGTGACGCCTGTCGAGCCGTTGGATCCAACACAGCCCGCCTATCGCGATGTGCTGGTCGTCACATTCCGGCGGGCCTGAGGGTAAACCGGGGGGCAAGATATGACGAATTGGGCATCGTCCCACGCGTGCAGGGCGTGCAATGTGGTTGCGGTCCCACCCCGCTTGCCTCCACTCTATTGAGAAGGTCTACCGACTCGTTTCGGTGCGACAGTCTTCAGCCAGCCGGCGGCACATTATGGACACCGGGCACCCCATCGCTGATCTTTCCGGTTCCGCCGCTCCTGCGGGGGCGCAAAACCTGCTCGCTGCAATCTCTGACTTCTGCCGTCAACACCAGATGGCTCAGACCACGTTTGGTCGCCGCGCTGTCAACGATGGCAAGTTCGTTTCTCGGCTCAGGGATGGTGCTCGCATCACGCCGGAAACGCTGGTGCGGCTGCAAGCGTTTATGACCACCCACGGCTACACCGCTCCCACCAGCCCGCCAGAGCTGGAGGCGTTGATCCGCCCGCGCGACCACTTTCCAGCGTCCATCGACGACCCTGTGGCCGCCCCAAAAGAGAAGAATTTCCGGTTCTTCGATAACCGTCAAAAGTATCTGCTTTTTGTGAACACCTGCTCTGAGAAGGAGGTCATCGCCGGCCGCGTGCGCCTGGAGCTCGCACACCTCACCCCCGAGCCTCCCGCGCTCCGCGTGTTCGATGCCGGCATGGGCGATGGTACCGTGCTCACACGTGTGATGCGCCAGATGCATCAGAAGTTTCCGACCATTCCGTTCCACATCGTTGGTAAAGAGATCAGCCTCGAAGACGTGCGGCTCTCACTCGACAAGATGGCTGACCGCTTTTTTGAGCATCCCGCGACTGTGCTCATCGTCACGAATATGTATTACTCCGAGGCACCTTGGCTCTCGCCACGCAGCGCAACAGCCGCCGCTGCGCTTGTGTGGAAAGACGTCTCACTCACTGGGACCACATCGAGCGATTTTGCCGATCAGATTACAGCGCTCGAACCGTTCCTGGCTCAGAACTGGCAGGCCAAGCACAGCGCTAAGACCGGCAACCCCATTTACGAGCGACCCACAGTGCTTGTGATTTATCGTGATGATCACAAGTTTCTTTTGCACGACAGCATCCCCCGCCCCGGTAAGGCTCACGCCGACTACGATCTCGTCATTGCCTCACAACCGTACCGCTTGCGGGTCCCTGCCAGCTTCAAGGCCCAGAAGGTGATTGCGCCGTTGGCGCGAGCGCTGCGGCCCGGGGGCCGGTTGCTTGGTATCCACTCCGCCGGCGGCGATCCTGGGCTTGAAATCATCCAGAAAGTCTGGCCCGGCGAGCAGCCTTTCACGTCGAACCGCCACGAACTCTTATCTGCTGTGCGCGCAGATTTAGGATCTGAAGCGCGGCTCTACAACTTCAACACCTATGCCGACGCGCGGAGTATCTTTCGCTATGACATGCACACCCTGCCCAGCGAAATCTCCGGCTCCAGCATCGGCACATCGACGCTGTTTGCAGCCTGGAACGCGGCTGTTTACGTCGCGCAAATCGACGACGAACGCCTCACCGAGGCACTTGGCCAGCGGCGCTATCTCGACGCCACCAATGAGGTTCTGCAAACCCATGGCAGCCTATGGTTTCAGGACGAAAGCTACGTGATCTCCAAGAAACGCCACTAAGCGAGCACGCCCATGACCGCGACAACGCCGATCGCCCTCCGCACTGTGCGCGCCGCTGCACACAACACGCAGCACGAGACGGTGCGTGACTTGGTCCGTAGTGGCTCGTTGGAAATGGGTGCTGACCGGCCGAAGGACGCCCGCGCGATTGCTGATCTGTTGCCTGGCGGTACGCCCGTGTTCGTCAACCATTTGCCGAAGCACACGCTGGCCGACACGCTTGCCGGACTTGAAGCGGTTGCCGCTGCCGGGCTTGAGCCGGTGCCGCACCTCGCAGCGCGCCGCATCAAGTCGAGTGGGGAAGCCGCGAGCTTTCTCAACGCGGCGGTCGCGCGCGCCGGCGTCAGCAAGCTGCTCCTGCTCGGCGGCGACACACCCTCAGCCGCCGGCCCCTACGCCGATGCGTTGTCACTGTTGAACTCCGGCCTCATCGCAAAAGCAGGCATCCGCGAAGTGGCTTTCGCCGGCTATCCGGAAGGGCACCCCACCGTCGACGCCGACACCATGATTGACGCACTGGACGCCAAAATCGTAGCAGCCCGTGCGCAAGGTCTAGGCGTCCGCGTGATCACGCAGTTCTCGTTTGCGCCAGCCCGCATTCTTGATTTTTGTGTTTGGCTCCACCGGCGCGCGCCGGATGTGCCCATCCAGGTCGGCATTCCTGGCCCTACGAGTCCGGCGAGTCTTATTCGTTTTGCCACCATTTGTGGTGTCGGGGCCTCTTTCCGAGCTATGACCAACCAGGGCATGGGCGCCGTCCGGCTGCTCACTCATACTGACCCGAGCGAACAGCTGGCCATGATCGCGGCCCATCAGCGTTCAAACACTCACACCAATATCACGGGTGTCCACATGTTCAGTTTCGGCGGCGTCGCCAAAACCGCCCAGTGGATGAATGGCGTACTGCGAGGGTAGTCTGGCGCGCATGGCCGTTTGAGTGCAGCGTTTTGGCATGTAACTTGGTTTCCAGCGCAACGTTCAAGGTTTCTGCGCTGCCAGCGCCATAGTTGCCGGCGCGGAGGTATGCAATTTTTGCATGACTTGCCCCAAGGCTTCAACGCACTGTGGACATTACTCGGCCGATTGCCGATTAACCGGCCACGCGGTCAGCTATTTTTGTTGCGCCGCCGACCGTGTATTCTGTCAAGGTGTCGCACCTTGATCCGCTCCGGAAAGACCACCTTCATGCAAGACGACAACTCGACCGCCAACGGCCGTGATTGGGTCGATGCCATTCGTTCGGTCATTGCCGTCGAAGGGCCCGACGAAGCGGACCGGGTTCTGACGGCCGCAGTTAACGAGGCCCGCAAGCAGGGCGCGCGGTTGCCATTCGCCGGCAACACCGCCTACATCAACACCATCCATCCAGACGAGCAGCCAGCCTATCCTGGTGATCGTGATCTCGAAAACAAAGTGCGCTCGATCATCCGTTGGAACGCGGCCGCCATCGTACTCAAGGCCAACAAGGATAGTTCTGAGCTCGGCGGCCACATCGCTTCGTTTCAGTCGGCAGCTACTCTCTATGCCACGGGCTTTACGCATTTCTGGCACGCGCCGACCGCTGCCCACGGCGGTGATCTGATCTTTGTGCAGGGCCATTCAGCACCGGGCATCTACGCGCGCGCTTTCATCGAGGGGCGGCTCACTGAGGAGCAATTGCTGAATTTCCGCCAGGAGGTCGATGGCAAAGGGCTCTCGTCTTATCCGCACCCGTGGCTGATGCCCGATTTCTGGCAGTTCCCGACGGTATCGATGGGGCTCGGCCCACTGATGGCCATCTACCAGGCACGGTTCCTGAAGTATCTGCATGGCCGTGGCCTCGCCGATACATCCGATCGCAAAGTCTGGGTATTCTGCGGCGACGGCGAGATGGACGAGCCGGAAAGCCTCGGTGCCATTTCTCTGGCCGGCCGCGAAAAGCTCGACAACCTGATCTTCGTCATCAACTGCAACCTGCAGCGCCTGGATGGGCCTGTGCGCGGCAATGGCAAGATCATCCAGGAACTGGAAGGCGATTTCCGCGGTGCCGGATGGAACGTTATCAAGTGCATCTGGGGCTCGGGCTGGGACCCGCTGCTGGCCCGCGACACAACCGGCCGCCTGCGCCAATTGATGGAAGAATGCGTCGACGGTGAATACCAGGACTTTAAGTCCAAGAATGGTGCCTACATCCGCGAAAAATTCTTCGGCCGCTATCCGGAGACAGCAGCCATGGTCGCCGACTGGACGGACGCGCAGATCTGGTCGCTGACGCGCGGTGGCCACGATGCCGTGAAGGTCTACGCTGCCTACAAGGCCGCAGTCGACACCAAGGGTAAGCCGACTCTCATTCTCGCCAAGACGGTCAAGGGCTTCGGCATGGGCTCTGCCGGTGAAGGCCAGATGATCACCCATCAGCAGAAGAAAATGGGTGCGGAATCGCTCAAGCAGTTCCGCGACCGCTTTGATGTGCCGGTGTCCGACGCCGAACTTGAGACGCTGCCGTTCGTTAAATTGAAACCCGGTTCGCCGGAAGAAGTGTACATGAAGGCGTCGCGCGCGCGCCTTGGTGGACATTTGCCGCAGCGCCGGCGCGAGGCTGATCAGAAACTGGTCATTCCGCCGCTGTCGGCATTCGAGGCGCTGCTGACCGCGAGCGGGGATCGCGAGAACTCGACAACCATGGCCTTCGTGCGCGTGCTCAACACGCTGTTGCGCGACAAGAACATCGGTAAGTCCATCGTGCCCATCGTGCCGGACGAAAGCCGCACCTTCGGCATGGAAGGTATGTTCCGCCAGTACGGCATCTTCAGCCAAGTGGGCCAGCTCTACACGCCACAGGATGCTGATCAGCTCTCTTATTACAAGGAGAGCAAGTCAGGTCAGATGCTGCAGGAAGGCATCAACGAGCCCGGTGCTATGGCCTCGTGGATCGCCGCGGCAACGTCGTACTCGACGTCGAATGTGCCGATGATCCCGTTCTACATCTATTATTCGATGTTCGGTTTTCAACGCATCGGCGATCTCGCGTGGGCTGCTGGCGACATGCGCGCGCGCGGCTTCCTCATTGGCGGCACGTCGGGCCGTACAACGCTCAACGGCGAAGGTTTGCAGCACGAAGACGGCCACAGCCACCTCATCGCCGCGACCATCCCGAACTGCATCTGTTATGACCCCACCTACGCTTATGAAGTTGCGGTGATTGTCCATGAGGGCTTGAAGCGCATGTATGAGCGCGGCGAGGACGTTTATTACTACATCACGACGCTCAATGAGAACTACGTCCATCCGGCCATGCCGAAGGGTGCCGAAGAGGGTATCATCAAGGGCATGTATCTGCTGAAGGCGGCGCCCGATGGCACGCCCAAGGCCAAGCGTGTTCAATTGATGGGCTCCGGCGCTATTTTGCGCGAAGTCATCGCGGGTGCCGAATTGCTGGAAAAAGACTTCGGCATTCATGCCGATATCTGGTCGGTCACCAGCTTCACGGAACTGCGCCGCGAAGCGCTCGCCTGCGAACGTTGGAACATGCTGCATCCGGAAGACAAACCGCGCGTGCCGTTCGTCACCCAGCAGCTGGCCACGCGTGGCGACGCACCCGTCATCGCCTCGACCGACTACATGAGGGCGTTTGCCGATCAGATCCGGCCGTTCGTGCCGGGCAACTACAAAGTGCTCGGCACTGACGGTTTCGGCCGCTCCGACTTCCGCAAGCGCCTGCGCACGTTCTTTGAGGTCGATCGCCACTTCGTCGCCGTCGCCGCTTTGAAATCGCTCGCCGACAGCCAGCTTTTGCCGGCGCGCACCGTTAGCGATGCGATCAAGAAATATGGCATCGACGCCAACAAACCTGACCCGAGCCTGACCTGACCACTTCTTCCGCTGCCTCTTCATTTCCCACGAGACCTGATCCATGGCCCTGACTGACGTAACCGTCCCCGATATCGGCGACTTCAAAAACATCCCCGTCATCGAAATCCTCGTGAAGCCGGGTGATGTGGTGTCGGTCGACGATCCGCTGATGTCGCTTGAGAGCGACAAAGCGACCATGGAAGTTCCGTCGCCTGCGGCCGGCAAGATTGCCGAGATACTGGTCAAAGTTGGCGACAAGGTATCCATGGGCACGGCCATTGTGCGGCTCGAAGGCAAGAGTACCAATGGTGCCGGTCATGCTGCGGCAACGGTGCCAGCAACGGCAGCGGCATCGAACGCACCCTTGGTTGGGGCCCCCACTCCGACCAGCGATCTCGCCGCACGCTTTCTGCCGCCGCCGGTCGATTATGGGAATGCGCATGCAAGCCCTTCCGTTCGCCGCCTCGCGCGGGAACTCGGCATCGATCTGGGCAAGATCAGTGGCACCGGCGAGAAAGGCCGCATCACCCAAGATGATGTCAAAAAGTCCATCGCCGGGGCATTGTCCGGTCAAAACGGTGCGCCCTCTGGGGGCATGGGGATTCCAGAGATTCCGGTGATCGACTTCTCCAAGTTCGGTGCCACCGAAACAAAGATGCTGCCGCGTATCAAGAAGCTGTCGGGCCCGCATCTGCATCGTTCGTGGCTCAACATTCCGCACGTCACCCACACCGATGAAGCCGACACCACTGAGATCGAGAAATACCGCAAGGAACTCGACAACGGCGCGAAGGGTGACAAGAAACCCTATCGCGTCTCCATGCTGCCGTTCCTGATGAAGGCCGCTGTCGCCACGCTGAAACTTTTTCCGGATTTCAATTCGTCACTATCGCCGGCTAAAGACGCGCTGATCCTCAAGAAATACTACAACATCGGCGTTGCCGTTGACACGCCAGACGGCCTGGTCGTGCCCGTCATCAAAGAGGTGGATCGCAAGGGCATCGTCGAGATCAGCCGCGAGCTTGGCGAGATTTCCGAGCGCGCCAGGCAGGGCAAGCTTGCTGCCACTGAGATGCAAGGCGCGACCTTCACAATCTCATCGCTGGGAGGAATCGGTGGCGTGGCGTTCACGCCGATCGTCAACGCGCCGGAAGTCGCGATCCTTGGTGTGGCGCGCGCCAAGATGGCGCCGGTCTGGGATGGCAAAGAGTTCCAGCCGCGTCTAATGCTGCCGCTGTGCTTGTCGTACGATCACCGCGTCATCGACGGCGCTTCCGCCGCGCGCTTCACCAAGCAACTCGCCAACGCCTTGGAAGATCTGCGCCGGTTGATCCTCTAGGCAGCACACCCGAAGTCTTTCGTCATCCCGGCGCAGGCCGGGACCCACGACAAGCGTCAACCCGTCGTGCCCTTGGACGCACAAGCTCGAGCCCCCGATGACCTCTGAAATTAAAGTTCCTGACATTGGCGATTTCAAGAATATCCCGGTGATCGACGTGCATGTGAAGGCGGGTCAGACCGTTTCGGCAGAAGAGCCACTGGTGACGCTGGAAAGTGACAAGGCGACGCTGGATGTGCCGGCACCGCGCGCGGGCGTAATCGGAACAGTGCTGTTGAAACCCGGCGACAAAGTCTCCATGGGCACCGTCATTGCCACCTGGGCCGATGTAAAGGGCGCAACCGTGGCAGCCCCCACTGCGATAGCGCCAGGCGCAGTTCCCGCGCCGCGTGCTGCGGCAACCGGCGAGCTCCACGCCGAAATCCTCGTCCTCGGCGCCGGACCTGGCGGCTACACGGCTGCATTCCGTGCTGCGGATCTCGGCAAGAAGGTTGTCCTCGTTGAGCGTTGGCCGATGCTCGGCGGCGTCTGCCTGAACGTCGGTTGCATTCCCTCCAAGGCGCTGTTGCACGCCGCCAAGGTCCTCGACGAAGCCAAGGATATGGCAGGACACGGCATCAGCTTCGGCAAACCTGAGATCAATCTCGATCAGCTGCGCAGCTGGAAAGATGGTGTCGTCAAGAAACTGGTCGGCGGGCTGTCAGGGCTTGCAAAGGCGCGCAAAGTGACCGTCGTCACCGGCACTGGTGCCTTCAGTGGTCCCAACACGCTTGTTGCGACCGGCGCGGATGGCAAGCGCACGACGATCTCGTTCGATCACGCCATCATCGCCGCCGGCTCCGAGCCGGTTACACTCCCGTTTGTCCCTCATCATGATCCGCGCGTGATTGATTCAACCGGCGCGCTTGAGTTGAAGTCTATCCCCAAGCGCCTGCTGGTGCTCGGCGGCGGGATCATCGGCCTCGAGATGGCAACCGTCTATCATGCGCTGGGATCGGCGGTGACGGTGGTCGAGTTGATGGATCAGATCATCCCTGGTGCGGACAAGGATATCGTCACGCCGCTGATGAAGCGCATTGAGAAGCGCTACGAGAAGATCCTGCTGAAGACCAAGGTCATCGGTGTGGAAGCGAACCCCGAAGGCCTCGCTGTCGCGTTCGAAGGGCCAGACGGGAAGTCGGTGGGCCAATATGACATGCTGCTCTGTGCGGTCGGCCGCAAGCCGAACGGCAAGTTGATTGCCGCCGAGGCTGCGGGCGTAAAGGTCGATGAGCGTGGCTTCATCGCGGTGGACAAGCAGCAGCGCACCAATGTGGCCCACATCTTCGCTATTGGCGACGTGGTTGGTCAGCCGATGCTCGCCCACAAGGCCACCCACGAAGCGCGCGTCGCCGCCGAAGTGGCGAGCGGCATGAAATCCGTCTTCGACGCCAAGGTTATTCCGTCGGTCGCCTACACCGATCCAGAAATCGCCTGGGTCGGCCTCACCGAAACGGAAGCCAAAGCCAAAGGCATCAAGGTCGGCAAAGGTGCCTTCCCCTGGGCCGCATCCGGCCGTTCGCTCGCACTTGGCCGTGATGAGGGCCTGACCAAGGTGCTCATCGACGAGGACACGCACCGCATTATTGGCGCCGGGATTGTCGGGCCAAATGCCGGCGACCTGATTGCCGAGGTGGCCCTCGCCATCGAGATGGGCGCGGATCCGCACGACGTGGGCTTGACCATCCATCCACACCCGACATTGTCGGAGACGGTTGCCATGGCCATGGAAATGTATTCGGGCACCATTACTGATCTTATCGCGCCAAAGAAGCGGGCGTGATCCGCGGCCAAATTTTGCTAGTTGCTTTTCTTGGCATGTTTTTCCCTGGCATTGACGGCTGCAGTCCCCCATGCGACGCCATAAGCGTTCCAAATTGGGTGGACGGGGAAGTCTTATTGTGGACGGAAGCCTGGAGAACCGGTTGAGCGGAGCCTTCGGCGCAGACGTGCCGATGGTGGCCGCGTCATCGCCGGTTGTTCGTTTGTCCGACGTCGATGTCGCATTTCCGGAGCCGAATGGCGGGATTTTCAAGGCGGTATCTGCAGCCAGCCTGGACGTAGGTGCCAACGAGTTCGTCGCCATTGTTGGTCCAACCGGTTGCGGGAAATCAACGCTGCTCAACTGCGCGGCGGGGCTTTTGAAACCGGCAGCCGGTCGCGTTGAAATTTTCGGTGCGGCCCTGCAAGGCTTGAATGGTCATGCCGGTTACTTGTTTCAGCAAGATGCGTTGATGCCTTGGAAGACGGCGCGCGCCAACATCGCACTGGCGCTTGAGGTGGGCGGTACACCGGCGGCCGAAGCGAGTGAGCGTGCGCAGGCCTGGCTCACGCGCGTCGGCCTCAAAAGCTTCGGTGAGCGCTATGCGCACCAGCTATCGGGCGGGCAGCGCAAACGCGTCGGCCTCGCTCAAGTGCTCATCCGTGATCCAAAAATTCTGCTGATGGACGAACCGTTCGGCCCGCTGGATGCGCAGACGCGGCAGATCATGGGCAACCTGCTGCTGCAACTCTGGGCCGCCGACAAGAAGGCCGTGCTATTCGTCACCCACGATCTCGAAGAAGCCATCGCGCTGGCTGATCGCGTCGTCATCATGAGTGCGGGCCCGGAAGCAAAAATCATCGGCAACCACACGATTGATCTGGTCCGCCCACGCGACGCCACCGAAGTGCGGCTGCAGCCGCGTTTCCACGAGATCCACAAGGCGATCTGGGGCCAGCTGCGTGACGAGGTCATCAAGGCTTACGGCGGGGAGATCGGGTGATGATCATCTCGCGTTGGAAACTCCTCAGCCTGCAGGTTCTTGTCGCGGTCGCCGCTATCTTGATCTGGCACGTGGGTTCGGCTGGCACGTTCGGTGTGGCGTTTCTGCCGAAGTTCTTTTTCTCGGCGCCGCTTGATGTCGGTGGACGTATCGTCAAGATGTTCGCCGATGGGACGGCCAAGATTGCCACCTGCTCAGCGCCGTTGGATATCACACGCCTGCTGCACACCAATGATGCCTGTTTTGGCAAGACGATCTGGCAGCATCTCTCCATCACACTCATTGAGGGTCTGCTGGCCTTCGTCACAGGCTCCATCGCCGGCATCGCGTTTGGCTTCTGGTTCGCCCGGAAACCTCTCGTCGCCGCAGTGTTTGAGCCCTACATCAAAATGTTCAACGCGCTGCCGCGCGTAGTGCTCGCACCTATTTTCATGCTCTGGCTTGGTCTTGGCATTTGGTCGAAGGTGGCATTGGGCTTCACGCTAGTGTTCTTCATCGTCTTCTTCAACGTCTATCAGGGCGTGCGCGAAGTTAGCCCGGTCATTCTCGCGAACGCCCGCATGCTTGGCATGACCGAGCGCCAGCTGTTTCGGCATGTCTACTGGCCAAGTGCGCTGTCGTGGATGTTCTCGTCGCTGCACACATCGGTGGGGTTTGCCATCATCGGCGCGGTGGTCGGTGAGTATCTCGGGTCTGCCGCTGGCCTCGGCTATCTCATCCAGCAGGCGGAAGGCACTTTCGACGTGACCGGCGTGTTTGCTGGCATGGTGATCCTCGCCGCGTTTGTCCTGTTCATTGATTGGCTGGTCACCCTGGTCGAGCGCCGATTGCTCGTTTGGAAACCGCCTGCTGCCTCATCACAGACCTGATATCAAATTGCCCTGATCCCGAACTGGAGTCCTGATATGTCCCGCAGTCTGCTTCGCATCACAGCCCTGGTGACCGCCTTCGCCCTAGGCGCAATGTCTGCCAACGCGCAGGCACCTGAGAAAAAGTCGCTCAAACTCGCTGTTGGCGGGAAGGCATCGCTCTACTACCTTCCACTGACGATCGCCGAACAGCTCGGCTACTTCAAGGAACAAGGCCTCGATATTGAGATCAACGATTTCGCTGGGGGTGCCAAGGCACTGCAGGCGCTCATCGGTGGCTCCGTCGATGTGGTCACCGGTGCCTATGAACACACCATCCGGATGCAGACTAAAGGCCAGGACGTGCGTGCCGTCGTCGAACTTGGGCGTTATCCAGCGATCAACATCATGGTCCGCAAGGATCGTCCCTACAAGACGGCGGCTGACCTCAAGGGCATGAAGATCGGCGTCAGCGCGCCGGGTTCGTCCACCCAGATGGTCGCGCAGTTTGTCATGGTGCAAGCTGGCCTCAAACTCGATGATGCGTCGTTCATCGGCGTCGGCCTCGGCGCGTCCGCCGTCGCCGCCATCAAGAAGGGCGAGATCGACGTGTTGTCGACCACAGAACCGGCCAACACAAAGCTCGTCAAGGATGGCGACGTGATCATCATCGCTGATACCACCACAACGGAAGGCGTCACCAAACTGCTCGGCGGCCCGATGTCGGCCGGCGTTCTCTACGCCAAGGGCGATTTCATCGAGAAGAACCCAGCAACCGTGCAGGCTCTCGTCAACGCCTTCTATAAGACGATCAAATGGATCGCCAAGTCGACGCCCGAAGAGATCGCAGCCAAGATGCCAGAGGAGTACATGTTGGGGGACAAGGCTCTCTACATCGAAGCCATCAAAGCGGCTGCGGATGCCTACTCGAAGGACGGCATGATCCGTCCGGAAGTACAAAAGCGGTCACTCGACTTTTTGCAGAAGTTCGATGAAGAGTTGAAGACGGCCAAGATCGACCTCTCCAAAACATGGGACGGCAGGTTCGTTGCTAAAGCTGCCGAGACGATCAAATAGGCTGGGATCAGAATTCAACAGCTGCAATCTCTGCGACATAATCTGACTGAGCACTGGGTGGCTTTGCCATCTACTGGCATCAACGGAGGGAAGTTCCATGAATAACATGCTTGTCACGGTTGGGCGCATTCTGCTTGGGCTGTTTTTTCTCGTTCTGGGTCTCGCAAAAGTGAAAGGCGTGATTGACAGCGGCGGGTTGACTGCTCTTTCCGGCTATATTGGCAGCCGCGGCCTGCCGCAGCCGCAGATCATCGCCATCGCGACCATTGCGTTCGAAGTTCTCGGTGGCTTGGCGCTGATCTTTGGGTTCTTGACCATGCCGATCGCGTTTCTGATGGCTGGCTTCTGCTTTGCAACAGCAGCACTCTTTCACAACTTCTGGACGTTTCCGGCGGAACAGATGGTCCCTCAGTTCCAGAGTTTCATGAAGAATATTGGTCTCGCGGGCGCGTATCTGGTGTTGGCTGGCGACAGTCTTCGCAGCAAACTCTGATCTCTGCGCATCAGCGGTTATCAACTCCGTCAGCATGTCGCCTTCGAAGGATCTCCGGTGGCTAAGTCTAAAAAAGACAAATCCAACAAGCTGCACATCACGGTCATTGAAGGCGACGGTATTGGCCATGAGGTGGTGCCAGAGGGTATCCGCGTTCTTGAGGTCATCGGCCGCAAGTTCGACATCGCCTACAAATGGGAGCGCTACGACTGGAGCTGCGAGCGCTTCAAGAAAAAGGGTGCGATGATGCCGGCCGACGGCCTCAATCGCATCCGCGACAGCGATGCGATCTATCTCGGTGCTGTCGGCTTTCCGGGCGTCCCCGATCACGTTTCGCTCTGGGGCCTTTTGATCCCCATCCGCCGCGGCTTCCAGCAGTACATCAACTTGCGCCCTGTGCGCTTGTTCGAAGGCGTCACCTCCCCGCTGGCTAACCGCAAGCCGGGCGACATCGACTACTGGATCGTGCGCGAGAATAACGAAGGCGAATACTCTTCCGTTGGTGGCCGCATGTTCGAAGGCACTGATCAAGAGTGCGCGATCCAGCAGGCGGTCTTCTCAAAGAAGGGCTGCGATCGCGTTATGCGCTACGCGTTCGAACTCGCCATGAAGCGCAAGCGGCGCGAGGTGACTAGCGCTACCAAGTCCAACGGCATTTCGATCTCTATGCCCTATTGGGACGAGCGCTTTGCCGACGTGGCGACAGAATATCCCAAGGTCAAAACCAACCAGTTCCATATCGATATTTTGACCGCGCACCTGGTCCGCAACCCCCAGTGGTTCGATGTCATCGTCGGCTCGAACCTGTTCGGCGATATCTTGTCGGACTTGGGTCCGGCCACAACCGGAACCATCGCCATTGCGCCGGGTGGCAATATCAATCCGGAACGCGATTATCCGTCCATGTTTGAACCCGTGCACGGCTCGGCCCCTGATATCGCCGGCAAAGGCATCTCAAACCCCATTGGTCAGATCTGGTCCGGTGCCATGATGCTGGACCATCTCGGCCATCACGACGCCGCCAAAGCGATTGAACGGGCCATTGAGACCTTGTTCGCCAAGACCGACACCAGGACCCGCGACATGGGCGGGAAAGCCAGCTGCCGCGATATGGCAGATGCCGTTATCGACATCATCAAATCGCAGTAGACGGGTAAAATGGGTCACAGCTGTGCCTTGAATATGGTTCAGAACCGGCCAATTGTACCCTGTGGGACTTTGCCCGTGGCGACGATGGCGTGGTTTCGGTAAGAGTGCAGCTCACCGAGTCGCGCCGTAGACCGTGCGGCGGCTTGCATGTCTTGCGCCTGAGGTGCCTGAATGTCTGAGCACCAGTTTCCGCCACGTATAACAGTCTGCTGTGGCGGGGCCGGAAAAGTGCGGCTTGGGCTGCGTACTGCTGCTGCGACGGCGGTTGTCGGTGTGTCGCTGCTGACCGCGACCGCCCAAACGTCACCGCCTGTCCCGGTCGCACCGCCCAAGGCGCAGGAAGCCGCGGCCGCGCTCCAACGCGGGGATATCGATCAGGCGCTGCTGCTTTACAATGCCGCGCTTGACGATGCGTCCATCTCGAATGACCGGCGCGCGGTGCTGCTGACGGAGCGTGGCGTTGCGGCCATGAAACGGCGCAATTTCAAGGCCGCGCTGGAAGATTTTAACAAAGCCGCCGCTCTTTATCCCGAGTATGCCGCTGTCTACGTCAATCGTGGCAGTCTGTTGCTGATGCTTGGTCAGCCAGCAGACACCATTCGCGAGGCGATCAAGGACTTTGACCGCGCCATCTTGTTGTCTCCGTCATTGGCTGCGGCCTATGGCAATCGTGGTGCGGCCCACTTAAAACTTGGTGTCTATGACACTGCTATTGCTGATTTTACTCGCGCTATCGAACTGCAACCGCAGAACCCGGCGGCCTTGAATGGGCGCGGTCGAGCACGCTTACTGGCTGGTCGCTCCCACGCGGCCAGTCGCGATTTTTCGCGTGCTGTCACCATCAACCCCGGGTTCGCTCAAAGTTATAGAAACCGCGCCGAGAGCCACATGCGCCTTGGCGAGTATCGCGAGGCGGCGGAAGATCTGAGCCGGGCGCTTGCTTTCGATGCGCGGCGCGTCGAGGACTACCTGGCACGTGGGCAGGCCTATCTTGCAGCTGATAATGCAACCGCAGCGCTCACTGACTTTTTAAAAGTGGTGGAACTTGATCCCAAGTCTGTGGACGGCTACATCGGGATGGGATTTGCCAAGGCACGTTCGGATGCGACTGAGGAAGCACTCAACGATCTTGCTCAAGCCATTGAGCTCGATCCTCGGTCCGCGCGCGGTTACGCTGTGCGCGCCTGGACATACCGGAAGCGCCAGCAGCCGGAACTCGGTGAAAAAGACGTTGAACGCGCGCTGCGCCTCGAACCGGTCAAAGCGGATGCTTTCTGGGCGCAAGGTGAGCTCAAGGAAGCGGCTGGCGAGAAAGACGCTGCAGTGGCAGCCTACTCCCGCGCGCTTGGGCTGGATATTCGCCATGTCGAATCATTGACCGCGCTTGCGCGGCTCGGCTTTCAGCCTCAACTTGAGGAGGCGTTGTTGCCGGCAGGTGGCGCTGAGGGTTGGAAGATCGTAGCGGTTGGCGATCAATTTACCAGTACGCACCCTCAGTTCCCAAATCTCAGAGTACCGCTTGAAATGCTTGGGTCTGGGTCACCAAAAATTGTCTCATTCGAACGCCAGAAATCACCGTACGCTGGCTTTGGCGTGCTCCAGTTTACCGCTGGCACGCTGCAAACCGGGCAAGGGCTTGAAACAGTCGAGGCTGCCGCAATCCTTGATCTGACGAACAGTGTCATCGTCGGGATGCCGGTCGCGAAACTCGGAACGCGAGCCGCCACCTATGCATGGGCTGATAACAGGCTCACAGTGACCGGTGCCGACGGCCTGGTTGAGGCCGTTGCGCTGCGCGGAAAAATCGAGAGCCGGGAGCTGCCGCGTGGTGATGCGGCCGCAGCCGCTGTTGCGCCACGCCGCACGGAGGGCGGGTCGTCAACTGCGTCTGCGAAGTCTCAAGGGCCCGGGTCTCCGGCGTGGTCGCCGTGGAATCAGAACGGCTCTGGGAGTGGTTCGCAAAGCGGTCCGCGCGAAGCTTCCGCGCGGCCGCCCACCTCTCAGCGAAAGCCTAAGACCTTGTTCGATTTGTTGTTTGGTAACTGATGGCAACCAGCCGTTCAGGCGGCTGACGGCCCTTGATCGCCCCGCATCCGTCGTCGATTTGCCCTTGCGCAAGCTGTGCGTTCCGCATACTTAAGCGCGTCGCGGCCGACCCATAAGGCCAACTGATCACCGACACGGGGCCGTAGCTCAGCTGGGAGAGCGCTTGCATGGCATGCAAGAGGTCAGGGGTTCGATCCCCCTCGGCTCCACCACTTTTTTGCGACCAAAAAGCGCGCCAAACACAACTTTGAGAGCTATTACCGCTCGGGCTGCCGGATACCTGGTGCGGATGTCATTGTTCAGTTTGCTTTCATTGAGTGGTGTGGACTTGGCAGGTTGTCAGGTCGCCGTCACGACGGGTAGCCTGACCCTCTGCCGTGGCGCACGACCGCGTCCTTTTTGTGGGGCCAAGACATGACAGCAATTGCGGCCTTACCTCCAAGCCTGATCGACATTCCGTCCGCATGGAGGGGAGAGGCAATGGCCGCTCACCCTGAGCGCTGGGTGGTCGAGCTTTCCGCCGCTGACGTTGCAGAACTAGAGACTGCCGCCGCCAAGTTCCTGGCCGGTACAAAAGAAATTGGTGAGATCACGAAGCAGAAGTTCCCGCTGCCAAGATTCGGCGAGCATCTGGAATCGCTCAGGGAGACCCTGATCAGGGGCATCGGTTTTGAAGTGCTGCGCGGTTTACCGGTCGCGCACTATAGCCAGGAGATGACGGCGACGATTTTTTGCGGCATCGGTGCCCACTTAGGCTCCGCACGGTCGCAGAATGCCATGGGCCACATTCTCGGTCACGTGCGCGACATTGGCGCTGATGCCAGTAACCCGAACACGCGCATCTACCAGACGGCTCAGCGGCAAACATTTCATACGGATTCGACAGACGTCGTTGGTCTTTTGTGCATTCGTGAGGCGATGGAAGGGGGCAAATCGCTGCTGGTCAGCACAACGACGGTCTACAATGAGATGCGGCGTCAGCGCCCGGACTTAGTGGCTTTGTTGTTTGAACCGATTGCCACGGATCGGCGCGGTGAAGTGCCGGAAGGCCAGAAGCCTTTTTTTGAAATACCTGTTCTGAACTGGCATGCGGGCTTTCTAACCGGCATTTATCAACGCCAGTATGTTGATAGCGCCCAGCGATTCCCTGATGCGCTACGCTTGACACCGGCCCATGTCGAAGCGCTCGATCTGTTCGACACTTTGGCAAACGATCCGTGTCTCCACTTCGGCATGCAGCTGCAGCCTGGTGATATGCAGTTTGTTTACAATCACGCGCTGCTGCACGACCGAACATCGTTTCGCGATTGGCCTGACGCGCGGCAAAAAAGACATCTGCTGCGGCTTTGGCTTTCCGTTCCAGATGACCGGCCTTTGCCCGACTGTTTCAAACAGCGCTACGGGTCCATCGAGATTGGCAACCGCGGCGGTATCATCACCAAAGGCACCAAGCTGCACGTGCCGTTGGACTAAACCTCTCACAACGGCGCGGCTACCCGTTCTTGTCGCCACGCATTAGCCGCGCCTTGTCGCGCTGCCAGTCGCGTTTGGCGGCGTCGGCGCGGCGGTCGTGCAGTTTCTTGCCCTTGGCCAGCCCGAGTTTGAGCTTCGCCCGGCCGCGTGCGTTGAAATAGATCTCCAGCGGGATCAGCGTCATCCCCTCGCGATCGACGGCGCTGGCCAGTTTGACAATTTCGCGGGCTTTCAGAAGCAGCGGCCTTGGCCGCCGCGGGGTGTGCTGGAAAAATGGACCGGCCATTTTGTATTCGGGGATGTAGGAATTAATCAGCACGATGCCGCCATTTTCGGAGGCTGCATAGCTCTCGGCGATGTTGGCATGCCCCAGCCGCAGTGACTTCACTTCCGTTCCCGTTAGCGACAGGCCGGCTTCGAACACGGCCTCGATGAAGTATTCATGCCGTGCCTTGCGGTTCTCGGCGACGATCTTGTGATCGGGGTCTTTTTTAGGGGCCATTGCTCGTATCCTTGCAGCGCCGGGTCATCGCGCAGCAGGGCGCAACAGTCAATGTAGAGGAACGGTCGGCGGAGGCCTGTATTGTGCCGCAATTGTGCGTTGAGAGCTTCACAGCTGCGCATCAGGGCAATGCCCGAGGGAGTAGGCATGAAAGTTCTGGCCCAAGCGATCCTCGGGGCGACCGTGCTGGCATCACTCATTGGTGTGTCCGTTGTGCCAGTTACAGCTGCCAAAGCCGTCAGCATGGCTGCGTGCTTTGCAGATCTTGAGCGCGGAACTGCGAGGGATATCGTCTGCGAATTCCCCCTCCAGCCGTCGCCTGCTGAGCGCGCCGAGATGGAAAAGCAGACCAGCGGTTATCTCAAGGACGCCACCTGTGTGGTTTCCATCCGCATTGCCCGTGCCCTGGTCACAGCCGCTATTGAGACGCCGGACACCCAGTTCCAGGCCCCACCACAGCCGGTCGCCTGCAAAGTGACGATGCCTGGCAAAGCCGGAGATACCATCATGGATGTTACCGGAACCTTTGCACCTAAGGTCACCATAAAGGGCGGCAGCGCAGTGGAGGCCACTCCTGGATTGGGCGACGTGAAGGGTGTTTCCCGCATCATGTCCTGGCCAGCGGTTGCCTACATCAACCGGGCCGGCTTCTTGCGCGAGGGCATGCTGAGGACCGTCAATGCCTGGATGGCGCATTTGCGCATGGCCAAGGCGAAACAGGGCTGAAGTGTCGCGCAGCCGTGCCAGGGCGGCAGGACTGATTG
The DNA here is from genome assembly GCA_031379035.1 of Hyphomicrobiaceae bacterium. Lineage (GTDB taxonomy): Bacteria > Pseudomonadota > Alphaproteobacteria > Rhizobiales > Hyphomicrobiaceae > JABFRJ01. Next base: position 44,829 of record JANNEU010000329.1, read on the forward strand.
TGGTGTCACTTACTTTGAACAGAGATTTCTTGTTAGCGGCCTGGAAAAATCCACAAAATCAGCTTATGTAAGAAATGCAGGGCTGCGGGGTGCGTCGCCGCATATTGACCCGGGGGCCTATAAAACTCGCATGGGAGCTGTCCCTGACCGGAGCCGTGGTTCCGGACATATGGCGCCCACCTTACTACTGTAGGGACCACGCGGGATCAAAAGCCGGTACGCCCACTGCGGCTCTGCACTTTTTTCGTGGTGGCATCAGTCAGTCAGAACTCGCCGCAGGACGCGGCCATAGGCCGATGCGATTGCGCTTCGCCCGATATGGTGCCCGGCCTCCACAACGCGCTGTCCGTGGACGTACACGCAATCCACTGCAACCGTCTGCGCAAAGATCCAGGCATCGAGCAGGCCGTCTTGTGACGGCAATGGCCAGTCAGCCTCCCGTGACCGTAATGTCATCAGGTTGGCAGGCGCACCTACTGCAAACCCGCTTTGCGCACCAACGGCCTGTGCACCACCCGTCAAGGCCGCGTCGAACAGCGCGCGTCCGGTTGAGCCGCCCGGCTGTGCCAGCACATTGCGGGCCCGCAGCGTCAACCGCTGCCCGTACTCCAACAGCCGCAGCTCGCTGGCTGCGCCAATCTCCGCGTTTTGATCTGTCCCAATGCCATAGCGGCCGCTGACCGCCGCAAAGGAGAGTGCTGGAAACACACCATCGCCGAGGTTTGCTTCAGTGAGGGGGCAAAGGCCCGCCACAGCGCCACTGGCAGCCAAGGCCACTGTTTCAGGTTCAGTCATGTGTGTTGCATGGATCAGACACCAGCGATGATCAACCGGCTGGTTGGCCAGCAGCCATTGGACCGGCCGTTGCCCCGACCACGCGAGGCAATCGTCTACCTCTTTGGTCTGCTCGGCCACGTGGATATGGATCGGGCCACCGTCTGCCAACGCAATAGTTGCGTTGAGATCATCCGGCGTGACTGCGCGCAATGAGTGCGGTGCCACGCCGAGGACGGCGCTGGGTAATCCGGCGATGGCGGTGCGTGAAGCCTCGTGTAGCCGTTCGTATTGATCGCGCGTGGTGACGAACCGTCGCTGCCCTTCGGTTGCCGGCTGACTGCCAAAGCCGCCCGTCGCATAGCGCACAGGCAGCAACGTTAACCCGATGCCGGTTGCTTGCGCCGCCGCTGCAATGCGCACGGCCATCTCGGCAACGTTCGTGTATGTGTTTCCGTCGCGATCATGATGCAGATAGTGGAACTCGCCGACGCGCACGAAACCAGCTTCCAGCATTTCCACGTAGGCCATCGCGGCAATGGCCTCGACGTCATCCGGGCTCAGCGTCAGCGCTGTCCGGTACATCAAATCGCGCCAGCTCCAGAAGGTATCCGAACCAGCGCCGCGCGTTTCCGTGCGGCCCGCCATGATGCGCTGAAAGGCATGGCTATGGAGATTGCAGAGGCCCGGCAAAATTACCGCATGACGCTCGTCGCCGGCGGCAGCTGGCACGCCGGTCGACACCTTTGTGATCGCGCCATTGGCCACTTCGATCCGCACGTCGTGATGCCAGCCGTCAGCGAGCAGGGCATGTGTGGCATGCAGCATAGTGGGGGGCATCACGAAGGTCCGTCTTGCAGCGGGGTCGATTATGTCTATACAATAACCGGATCCTGCACCAGAGGAGCTGAGTGCGCCATGGCCGGTTCTGACGCGCAACACACACTCTATCGCAACGCGCGGCTTGCGACGATGCGGGCGGATGCGCCGGGATTGGGGATTGTCGAAAAGGGTGCCATCGCCGCTCGCGCGGGGCGGATTATTTTTGCGGGGCCAGAGGCCGAACTGCCGGCAGAGGCTTCGCGCGGCGCTGAGTTAGTTGACTGCGGTGGCCGCTGGATTACGCCGGGCTTGATCGATTGCCACACGCATCTCGTGTACGGCGGCGACCGCGCGCACGAGTTTGAGCGGCGGCTTGCTGGGGCTAGTTACGAGGAAATCGCCCGGTCAGGCGGTGGCATCGTGTCATCCGTCAAGGCCACGCGCGCGGCTAGCGAGGCCGAACTTGTCGCGCAATCTCTCCCGCGCCTTGACGCGCTGCTCGCCGAAGGCGTCACGACGATTGAGATCAAGTCCGGCTACGGGCTCGACACGTCAACGGAAGCCAAGCAGCTGCGTGCGGCCCGCGCGCTGGGGGGGAAGCGGCCGGTCTCGGTCTTTACAACTTTCCTTGGACCGCACGCCCTGCCGCCGGAGGCGAACGGCGACAAGGTCGCGTTCATGACCAAGGTCATTGACGAGATGTTGCCGGTGATCGCGGGCGACGGCCTCGCCGATGCAGTTGATGCCTTCTGCGAGGGCATTGCGTTTGCACCGGACGAGGTGGCGCGGTTCTTCACGGCCGCGCACGCGCTCCGTCTGCCGGTGAAGCTGCATGCCGACCAGTTGTCCAACCTCGGCGGCGCAGCCTTGGCTGCACGCTTTGGCGCACTGTCAGCTGATCATCTTGAGTACACAGACGCAGCTGGCGCGGCAGCCTTAGCCAAAGCAGGCACCGTTGCGGTCATTCTTCCTGGCGCGTTCTATTTCATCCGCGAAACACAGCGGCCGCCGATTGAGCTGTTCCGCGAGCACGGGGTGCCGATGGCCGTTGCCACTGATTGCAATCCAGGCACATCACCGCTGACGTCGCTGCTGCTGACGATGAATATGTCGGCCACGCTGTTTCGCATGACAGTGGATGAGTGCTTGCTCGGCGTGACACGTCATGCAGCGCAGGCGCTGGGCCTGCTGCACGACCGCGGCACGCTCGAAGCCGGAAAATGGGGCGATCTCGCGATCTGGGACATCGAGCGACCAGCAGAGTTAGTCTATCGATTGGGCTTCAACCCGCTGCATGCGCGCGTCTGGAGGGGACAATGACGATACGCCTTTTGCCGGGCGCTGCGGCGTTGTCCGATTGGCGCGCGATCTATCGGGGTGCGGCCTTCGCTGTTGATCCTGCGTGCCGGGCTGGCATTGCCGCAAGCGCCGCTGCAGTTGGGCGTATCGTGGCCGCAGGCGCGCCAGTGTATGGCATCAACACTGGCTTCGGCAAACTCGCCAGCGTGCGGATTGCAGACGCGGACCTCGCGACGTTACAGCGGAATATCGTTCTCTCACATGCGGCGGGTGTCGGCGGGCCCATGCTGCACGCGGTGACGCGTCTGATGATGGCGCTCAAGATTGCCAGCCTTGCGCAAGGCGCTTCCGGGATTGCGCCCAAGACACTTGAACTGCTGGAGGCGATGCTTGCGAGAGATCTGATCCCGGTTGTGCCATGCCAGGGATCGGTGGGTGCCTCTGGCGATCTCGCGCCGCTCGCGCATATGACGGCTGCTATGCTTGGCGTTGGTGAGATTGCAACACCGGCGGGCGTGCGGCCCGCAGAGCAGGCTCTGGCAGAAGCGGGTCTGGCACCGGCGGTGCTTGGTGCCAAGGAAGGCCTCGCACTCCTCAACGGTACACAGTTTTCAACGGCCTACGCGCTTGCTGGATTGTTCGAGGCTGAGCAACTTTTGCAGGCAGCGCTCGTCACGGGGGCGCTCGCTACGGACGCGGCACGAGGTTCCGACACACCGTTTGACCCGCGCATTCACGCCCTGCGAAAACATCAGGGACAGATTGAAGCCGCTACAAGCTTGCGCGCATTGATGGCCGGCAGTGCTATCCGTGCGTCGCACCTCGTCGGCGATACGCGTGTGCAAGACCCCTATTGCCTCCGTTGCCAACCGCAGGTGATGGGTGCCATTCTCGATCTGTTGCGCCAGGCAGCTGCAACTCTCACAACCGAAGCCAACGGCGTCTCAGACAATCCGTTGATTTTTGCTGAAACGGACGAAGCGCTCTCGGGCGGCAACTTTCATGCCGAGCCTGTTGCCTTTGCGGCCGACATGATCGCGCTGGCGTTGTGCGAGATCGGTTCGCTCGCCGAGCGACGCATTGCGATGCTGGTTGATCCAGTTTTGTCTGGACTTCCTGCGTTTCTGACGCCGCGTCCGGGCCTCAACTCGGGCTTCATGATCCCGCAAGTCACGGCGGCGGCGCTTGTCTCCGAGAACAAACAGCGCGCCTATCCCGCCAGCGTCGACAGCATCCCGACTTCGGCCAACCAGGAAGATCATGTCTCCATGGCCGCTCACGGCGCGCGGCGATTGATCGAAATGGCGCACAACACGGCCGGCGTTGTGGGCATCGAGCTCTTGGCGGCGGCGCAGGGCATCGAATTTCATACACCGCTCGCGACCAGCGCACCGTTGCGTGCCGTTGTTGCGCTGCTGCGCGAACATGTTTCCCGCATGGACGACGACCGCCACTTTCATCCCGACATCGCGGCGGCTATTGCGCTGGTTGAGAGCGGTGCCGTCGCGCGTGCCTGCGGTGCGCCCTTGCCGGGGCTCGTTTGAGCACTATCTTTCCATGACTGAAATTCGCCGGAGCCTGCCATGAGCCGTAGTCCCACACGTATCGACAATGCCCGCGTGATCCGTGCGCCGCACGGGACGGAGTTGTCCGCCAAAAGCTGGCTCACCGAAGCGCCGCTGCGCATGCTCATGAATAATCTTGATCCAGGCGTCGCGGAGAAGCCGGGCGAGCTTGTCGTTTATGGCGGGATCGGTCGCGCCGCGCGTGACTGGGAGAGTTTTGATCGCATCGTTCATGCGCTGCGCCGACTTGAAGCCGATCAGACGTTGCTGGTCCAATCCGGCAAGCCGGTTGGCGTGTTTCGCACGCACGCGGATGCTCCACGCGTATTGATTGCGAACTCCAACCTCGTTCCGCATTGGGGCACCTGGGAACATTTCCACGAGCTCGATCGCAAGGGCCTGATGATGTACGGCCAGATGACGGCCGGATCGTGGATCTACATCGGCAGCCAAGGCATTGTGCAAGGGACTTACGAGACCTTTGTCGAAATTGGGCGGCAGCACTTTGGCGGGAGCCTTGCTGGTAAGTGGATCCTCACAGCCGGGCTTGGTGGCATGGGCGGCGCACAGCCGTTGGCGGCCACGATGGCCGGCGCGTCAATGCTCGCCGTTGAGTGCCAACCCAGCCGCATCGAGATGCGCCTCAAGACGCGCTATCTGGATAGGCAAGCTGCGACACTCGACGAGGCGCTCGAAATCATGACGCGCTCGTGCCGTGAGAAAAAACCCGTTTCGGTTGGTCTTCTGGGCAATGCGGCTGAGGTGTTTCCTGAGCTCGTTCGGCGGGGCATCAAGCCGGATGTCGTCACCGACCAGACCTCGGCGCACGATCCGGTCAACGGTTACCTGCCCAAAGGTTGGACCTTGGCGCAGTGGGAAGACAAGCGCGCTGCTGACCCGAAGGCTGTCGATCTGGCCGCGCGCCAGTCGATGACCGAGCACGTGAAGGCAATGTTGGACTTCCACAAGCAAGGCATTCCGACGGTCGACTATGGCAACAACATTCGCCAAATGGCCAAGGAAACCGGGTTGGCGAACGCGTTCGATTTTCCGGGTTTCGTGCCGGCCTATATCCGGCCGTTATTCTGCCGGGGCGTTGGTCCGTTCCGCTGGGCAGCGCTGTCGGGGGATCCGGAAGATATCTACAAGACCGACGCCAAGGTGAAAGAACTGTTGCCGGACAATGCGCATCTGCATCGCTGGCTCGACATGGCCCGGGAGCGCATTGCCTTCCAGGGCTTGCCGGCACGCATCTGTTGGGTTGGGCTTGGTGACCGGCACCGGTTGGGGCTCGCCTTCAACGACATGGTCGCGAAGGGTGAACTCAAGGCACCGATTGTGATCGGGCGGGATCACCTGGATTCAGGCTCAGTTGCCTCACCCAATCGCGAGACAGAGGCGATGCGTGACGGATCGGACGCCGTTTCGGATTGGCCGCTGCTCAACGCGTTGCTCAATTGTGCGTCGGGGGCCACGTGGGTCTCGATCCATCACGGCGGCGGCGTTGGGATCGGCTATTCGCAGCACGCCGGCATGGTTGTTGTCGCGGATGGGACATCGGAAGCAGCGGCGCGGCTGGCGCGTGTCTTGTGGAATGACCCCGCTTCTGGTGTCATGCGGCACGCCGATGCGGGCTATGACGCGGCACTCGCCTGCGCCCGCGAATTCCAACTCGACCTCCCAGGAATTCTGTAATGACCACCCATCTGGTTTTGCCCGCCGCAGATCGCATCTGGAAGCCGTGGAAGAATGGCGGCGGTGAGATGGCTGACATCGCGGTGGTGCCCGCCAACGCCGGTTACGATGATTTCAAATGGCGGATCGCGATTGCGCGCATCGACGAGGATCGGCCCTTCTCGGAGTTCCCGGAGACTGACCGCACGTTCATGATCGTGGGCGGCAAAGGCGTTCGGTTGTCGGTGGACGGGATGGAAACGGCACGGCTCACCCACAAGAGCCCGCCATTTATTTTTCCAGGCGAGAAACCGACACGTGCAGAGCTGATCGATGGTCCGGTACAGGCTCTCAACGTCATGGTGCGCCGTGGCATGGCGGATACACGAATTGGATTGTGCGATGAGCCAGCGAGTTTCGGCGTCGGTGGCGAAGCGACCGCACTCCTGGTCTGGGCGCGGGGCCGGGGTGATGTACGGATCAATGACGAGGTGGCGGCGCTCGGCACCCATGATGCCATTATTTTTGCTGCCGGGGCGCAGGTGCAAGTGAAGCCCGGCGAACACTCGCATGGCTATCTTATTGAGGTTCGCTCCCGGCCGGTGCGGTCAGCGCCCACCGCGTGACATGGGTGTAAAGCGGGCGACCAGCGTCTGCGAGGCCCCTGGATACCAGATGCGAACGGCGGTCAGCAGAGTGCCAGAGCGCCAAGTGCGGCGGTCGAGTACGAGGCAGGCGCTGTGCTTGGCAATAGCTAGCAACCGCGCGCGCTGGATGTCGGCGTTGGCAGCCATGATGTTATGCTCGGCCTCGTGCCAGGGCACATGCTGGAGGAGCCAGGTGCCGGGGGGCACTAGCGCAAAGTCAACGTGGGCGGCTTCCGGTACAGCTGACAGTATGATCAAGCGATCCTCTACGGCGTAGGGGACGCCATCTGCCGAGTGCAGGCAACGCAACGCGAGGACATCAGCTGCACGCGGATGCGCGTGCGTGTCACGCTCCTGCTGCGTCATCGGGCGCCGCTGCAGATTGATGAGCTCGTAGGCATACTTCTGATGCCGAGCGAGGACATCCGCTTTGATATCCGGTATCTCCAAAACGGCTGATTGGTTCTGTGGGCGGCGGACAAAACTTCCTGCGCGCCGGCGCCGTTCAATCAAACCGCTGTCAGCCAGCGACGCCAACACTTTGCTTACCGTCATCCGTGCGCAATCGTACTCGACCATCAGTTCGTGTTCGAACGGAATACGATGACCAGGTGCCCAATCGCCCGACAGGATCCGCCCTTCGATGTCGCGGCGGATACGCGTGCCAAGAGGTACGGCCGATGGTGGCTTTCGTTGATGTTTGGGCGCTGGTTTGGTGGCCGATGTCAAAAGCTGCGTCCTGCGTAAACGGGGTACCGTTTGAGTATAGACATAACTGAAGTGCCGTGCAAACGTCATGCATTGTTTGGGGTCTCTGGAGTCTGAAAATGGTCATCGTGCGTGCATTTGCGGTCATGGCCGCACTCTCGCTGTCTGCAGGTGCCGCGTCGGCGCAGGGCACGAAGGTTGTCATCGGGTTTTCGGGTTGGACTGGCTTTGCGCCGCTGACGCTCGCCAAGGAAGCGGGCATCTTTGCGAAGAACGGCCTCGACGTCACCTTGAAGAAGATCCCGCAAAAGGATCGGCATCTCGCGATTGCCTCGGGTGATATTCAGTGCGCTGCGACAACGGTTGAGACCTGGGCCGTGTGGGCCGCAAGTGGCATCGAGACCCGCCAGATCTTCCAGTTGGATCGCTCCAACGGGGCGGATGGGCTGGCCGTTCGCAACAACATCACGAGCATCAAGGAGCTGAAGGGCAAGACCATCGGTGCGTCCGCACCTGGCACCGCACCCTACTTTACGCTCGCCTGGATGCTCAAGAAGAACGGGATGACACCCAAGGACGTCACCATCGTCAACCTTGAGCCAGGTCCCGCAGCCCAAGCGTTCGTCGCTGGTCAGAACGATGCGGCAGTCAGCTATGAACCCTACCTTTCGACGATCCGTGACAACCCCGCATCCGGCAAGATTATCGCGACCACACTCGACTATCCGATGATCATGGATACATTTGGCTGCACGCCGAAGTTTCTGGCCGAGAACGGCGCTGCCGCTAAGGCGCTGGTCAAGAGCTACTTCGACACGCTCGAACTGATCGAAAAGGACAAGGCCAAGTCCTACGAGATCATGGGTGCCGACGTGAAGCAGACAGGCGAGCAGTTCGGCAAGTCGGCTGCATTCCTCAAGTGGCAGGATAAGGCCGCCAACAAGAAGTTCTTCGCCGAAGAATTCCTGAAGTTCTCCGAAGAAGCGGCCGACATCATGCTGGAAGCCGGCATCATTAAGGTGAAGCCAGATTTGAAGGTGCTGGCCGATCCGAAGTATCTGGATTGAGTCGTACGCTGCAGGCGTGACGGATGATTCGAGAGACAGTCCCGTATGATCCGTCCGCTTGAACCGATTGGCCAAACTGCGCGCGTGGCGCTTGGCATCGCTTTCTTCGTCGTGTTTACCGCGATCTGGAGCTTCGCGACGTTCGGCGGCTATGTGCCGAAGCACTTTTTGGCCAATCCCGTTGCGATGGTGCAGGCAGGGTGGGATTTGCTCGCCAACTATGGGTTTCTCACTGACATTGGCATGACGGTTTGGCGCGTCTTGGGCGGCTTTGTGCTGGCTGCGCTGTTTGCGGTTCCGCTTGGGATCCTGATGGGTGCTTATACGCCGATCGAGGCGTTCTTTGAGCCATTTGTTTCATTCGCGCGCTATCTGCCGGCGTCGGCGTTTATTGGTTTGTTGATCTTGTGGGCCGGTATTGGCGAAGCACAGAAGCTGCTCGTCATCATCATTGGCTGCGTCTTCCACTTGATCATGATGGTGGCGGGGCAGGTCGCCGCAACGCGGCGCGATCTTGTAGAGGCGGCCTATACGCTGGGCTCCGGTGACATCGGGATTGTGCGGCGTGTGCTCATTCCAGCCAATGCGCCTGGCATTGCGGAAACGCTGCGGCTGGTCCTGGGTTGGGCGTGGACGTACGTGATCGTTGCAGAGCTGATCGGCTCTTCATCTGGCATCGGACATATGATCGTCGATAGTCAGGCGCTCCTCAATACCGGGCAGATCATCTTCGGCATTATCGTGATTGGTGTCATTGGCCTGGTGTCCGACACGTTGTTCAAGGCTCTCAATCGCTGGCTCTTTCCATGGACGCTGGCATGAGCAAGCTGCGCATCGAGGGCGTATCACGGACGTTTCCGAGCCGGCACGGCGGCGCTGCCACGCGCGCACTGGAGCCGGTCGATCTGACGATTGCTGCCAACGACTTCATTACCGTGCTTGGTCCGTCGGGCTGCGGTAAGTCGACCCTGCTCCGTATTGTGGCCGGGCTCGATCGGCCAAGCACTGGCCGCGTTCTGCTCGACGACCGCGAAGTGTCAGGCCCTGGTCCTGATCGCGGCGTGGTGTTCCAGTCCTACACACTGTTCCCGTGGCTCAGCGTGGAGGAAAATATCGCCTTCGGTCTCGCCGAAAAGGGGATGCCGCGCGGCCAGCGTGATGTGATCGTCGCGAGTTTCATCGGAAAAATGGGCTTAAAGGGTTTCGAGCGTCATTGGCCAAAGCAGCTCTCCGGCGGCATGCAGCAACGGACAGCCATTGCACGGGCCCTCGCCAACGATCCTGAAATTCTGTTGCTCGACGAGCCGTTCGGTGCGCTCGACAACCAGACACGGGGGCTCATGCAGGAGTTGCTGCTCAGCATCTGGGAGCGCGAGCAGAAGACGGTGATGTTCGTCACCCACGACATTGAGGAAGCGATATTTCTCGCCTCCCGTGTCATCGTCATGAGCGCGCGGCCCGGACGGATAAAAGCCGATATCAAGATCGACCTTCCACATCCGCGGCTTTACACGATCAAGACTTCACCGGAGTTTTCGGCGTTGAAAGCGTCGATCACCGAGGAAATCCGGGCCGAAGCGCTTGCAGCGGTGGCGCACGCGTCGTAGCCACGTTGACCGGTGCGTCGGCCCTTTTTAGGGTGCGCGCCCGCTCAATGGATTATGCGCTATGCCCTTCATGCTCGACCCCACACTTGCGCCTGCGCTCTCGGATGCGCGCGCCTGGCCGTTTGAGGAGGCGCGCCGGCTCATCAAACGGTTGGATCGCGTCAAGGGCGGCGCTGACAAGACCGTGATCTTTGAAACTGGCTATGGTCCGAGCGGGCTGCCGCACATCGGAACGTTCGGTGAAGTGGCGAGAACGAGCATGGTGCGGCATGCGTTCGAGGTGCTGACGGACGGCAAGCGCAAGACACGGCTGATCTGCTTCTCCGACGACATGGATGGCCTCCGCAAGGTACCGGACAACGTGCCGAACAAGGAAATGCTCAAGGCCTATCTTGATAAGCCGCTGACGAGCGTGCCGGACCCGTTCACCAATGAATACCCAAGCTTCGCACACCACAACAACGCGCGGCTGCGCAAGTTCCTCGATCAGTTTGGCTTTGAGTACGAATTTTTCTCCGCGACCGAGCGCTACAAGAGCGGTGACATGGACGCGACCTTGATGCGCATGCTTGAGGTTTACGACAAGGTGATGGAGATCATCTTGCCGACCTTGGGGCCGGATCGCCGCGCGACGTATTCGCCCTTCCTGCCGGTATCGCTGACGAGTGGCAAAGTTCTGCAGGTGCCAATGATTGAGCGCGATGCCAAGGCCGGCACCATCGTCTATCTCGATCCCGATACTGGGAAGAAGGTCGAAACCAAGGTCACGGGTGGCGCAGTAAAGTGCCAATGGAAAGCTGACTGGGCTATGCGGTGGACGGCGCTCGGCGTCGACTACGAAATGGCCGGTAAGGACCTGATTGAGAGCGTGACTTTATCATCGGAGATCTGCAAGGCGCTTGGCGGTACGCCACCGGAGGGCTTCAACTACGAACTGTTCCTCGATGAGAACGGCCAGAAGATTTCCAAGTCGAAGGGCAACGGTCTCACCATTGACCAATGGCTGACTTATGCGAGCCCCGAGAGCCTGTCGCTGTTCATGTATCAGAAGCCCAAGAGCGCGAAGAGCTTGTTCTTTGATGTTATCCCACGGGCGGCCGACGAGTACCTTCAATTCATCGCTGGGTTCCCGACTCAGGAGCCCAAGCAGAAGCTCGACAATCCAGCCTGGCATATTCACGCGGGCAAACCGCCGCACGCCGAGTTGCCGATTACGTTTCAGCTGTTGCTCAACCTGGCTAACGTTTCCAACACAGAAGACAAGGCCGTGATGTGGGGCTTCATCCGGCGCTATGCGGCGGATGCAACGCCTGAGAAGTTTCCGATCCTCGATCAGCTCGCCGGCTACGCGATCAATTATTATCGTGACTTCATCAAACCGAAGAAGACGTATCGCACGGCGACGGCGGAGGAGGCGATCGCGCTTAAAGCGTTGGATACGCTGTTGTCGTCGGCACCTCCGGGAGCGACCGGTTCGGCATTGCAGGATCTCGTTTATCAGGCGGGCAAGGAGAACGGTTACACCAAGGAAACGCTTCGCAGCTGGTTTCAGGCCATCTACGAAGTGCTTCTCGGTCAAAGCCAAGGTCCCCGCTTTGGGGGGTTCGTCGAACTCTACGGCGTGCCGGAGACGCGGGCGCTGATTGCCAAGGGCTTGGCGGGGACGCTTGCCGGGTAAGTGGTGGCCGGGTAAGTGGTGGCCGGGTGAGTGGTTGGCGAAGCCAGGAAAGGACCGTAGGGTGGGTTTGGCGCTGTTATGCGCCGTAACCCACCGTGTCACGCGCGATATTGCGGCCATTTTGATACACCACGACTGTGCAGTTTGGTTGCATCCATACGGGACGTCCAAGGGGTCGTGCTCCGTCTACCAGCCCTACAGGTTGCTCACATGCCTCGTATCGATGAGAGCCGTCCGTTTATTCCGGTCAGGATCGCCGTGCTGACGGTGTCGGACACGCGGTCGCTGGAAGATGACAAGTCGGGGTCGACGCTGTCCGATTTGCTGCAAGCTGACGGCCATATGCTGGCAGACCGCGCCATTGTGCGCGACGATATCGCGGCGATCCGCGCGAAAGTGGAAGGTTGGATTGCCGATCCGCAAATCGATGTGGTCATCAGTACCGGCGGCACAGGTTTTACCGGCCGCGATGTGACACCGGAGGCGATCCGGCCGCTGTTCGAAAAAGAGATCGATGGCTTCTCGACGGTGTTTCATCTGATTTCGTTTCAGAAGATCGAAACATCAACCATCCAGTCGCGCGCGTGTGGCGGGCTGGCGCGCGGCACCTATGTCTTCTGCCTGCCGGGTTCGCCGGGCGCTTGCAAGGATGGGTGGAACGGCATCCTCAAATGGCAACTTGATAACCGCCACCGCCCTTGCAACTTTGTCGAGATCATGCCGCGGCTGGAAGAGCACCGGCGCGGGAGTTGATCGATGCCACCAGATTTTGAAGCAAAGATTTTGGCGAGCGTGGATGCGCTGTTCGATGATCAGGTGCAGTTTACACAGGAACTGGTGAGATTTCCGTCCCTGCGCGGGCAAGAGCACACCGTCCAGGATTTTGTGTTTGACGCGTTAAGGTCGCGCGGGGCGGTGATGGATCGCTGGCGGGTGACAGAAGACGACATCAAGCATCATCCGGGTTTTTCACCGATCGACGTGAGTTATGAGAATGCGTGGAATGTTGTCGGCAGTTTCCGACCACAGCAGGAGACCGGCCGTTCGCTCATTCTAAATGCCCATGTCGATGTGGTGCCGACTGGGCCTGCCGACATGTGGTCCGCGCCGCCATTCGAGCCTGTCATTCGCGACGGGTGGCTCTATGGCCGAGGCTCGGCGGATATGAAGGCCGGGTTGGCTGCCAACATCTTCGCGCTGGATGCGATAAGGGCTGCGGGATTGGCACCGACAGCGACGATCCATGTGCAATCGGTCGTGGAGGAAGAGAGCACCGGCAACGGTACGCTGGCGACAAGTGTGCGGGGCTATCGGGCGGATGCTGTGGTGTGTCCAGAGCCGGAAGATGAGATGCTGGTTCGGGCCAACGCGGGCGTCGTCTGGTTTTCGGTGCGCGTAACCGGCCGGCCGGCGCATACCCGAGTGATGTCGGAGGGGTTCAATGCCATTGACGCGGCGTATGGCGTGATCGGTGCGCTCAGGCAACTCGAAGCGCAATGGAATACCGAGCGCTCACAGTATCGCTATTTTGAAGACCTTGAGCACCCGATTAATCTCAACGTGGGGCGCATCGAGGGCGGTGATTGGAACTCGATGGTGCCAGCGTGGTGTGTCGTGCATTTCCGGTTTGCGATGTATCCAGGGATAGCGGCGGAGGCGGTACGCCGGGCGGTGGAAGATTGCGTCAAGGCACATGCGGCGCGCACGCCTGCGTTGGCCAACAATGCGCCCGCGGTGCGGTGGACCGGGTTCTTCGCTGAAGGTTTTGTTCTCGAGCCAGGCAGTGATGCTGAGCGGGTGCTGGCGGCTGCGCATCGGCGTGTATTTGATGCACCATTGCAAAGCCTGACGACCCCTGCCTATCTCGATGCCCGCGTAACGATGCTCTATGACAAGATCCCAACGCTTGTATACGGGGCCACCAGCCGCAACGTGCATGGCATCGACGAGGCCGTCGATCTTGCGTCCGTCAAGCGTATTACCAAATCGATCGCGCTCTTCATTGCTCATTGGTGTGGTGTCGAGACGGCCTGAGCATAGCATGGCGGATAGCGGTGGGCGACGGGCTCGGGAGGTCGAGGCAGGTGGCGAGAATTTCGAGGCCCCCTGCTTCGGCATTGGCCCACGTGAGGGGACAGCCGGGGCGCGTGCGGCACTGTTGGGGGGCTTTTCCGGCGTAGCCGCCTGATGGCGTTAATTCGGCAGGGATGTGGACGAAGCCTGTTTGAACGTTGCTCAAACGTTTGGCCGCGAGGGCGTGATAGAGCGTGGCGTTGCATAAGTAGGTGCCAGCGTTCCAGGATTGGAACGCGGAGATGCCACGCCGCCTCAGCCGCACAACAATGTCGGCTACGGGCAGTCGGCTTGGACGTAACTCGGGGCCGCGATCCTTGATGCAGGCGTCGTTGGGGATGGCACCGCGCGCATCGGGCGACAAAGCTCGCACATTGCGTCCACGACGCTCAATCTCGAAGCCGCGCGCGCGCCGCGAGACGCCGAAGTGCACGACGAGATCGGGCTTATAGCGGCCAACCAGCCTATCGACACGCGCTGGAGCATCGTCCCACTCGGTTGGTAGGATTGCGCACTCGAAGCGAATGCCGGGGAAGAGCGTTCTGGCGGCGAGCGTGAGCCGCGGCACGAGTGTCATCGTGGCATTGACGGGGACTGACGGAAACGGGCCAAATCCGGTCAGAAGCACCATGGTGCGGCCGTCGGTTGTTCTGGGTGCCTTTTTTGTCATGTTGAGATCATGATCCAGATTTGGATGGGCGCGCCAGCCCCATGAGTGTGAGCAGCGCATCAACCGCTGCAGGGGCTGTCAACGTGCCGGCTTCGACGGCGCGCTCAAGTTCATGACGGTGGTTGGCGAGGTCTGGCGTAGCGCTGGAGAGTGCCATCAGGCGGTCTTGCAAAAGCGCGCGCATCCAACCGACGGACTGATGTTGGCGGCGTTGGTGGAATGCGCCGGTCGCGATCATTTTGGTGCGGTGCGCGCAAATCGTCTCCCACAACCGGGCTAGACCACCGTTGTCGCGGCCTGAGATCGTAAGGACGGGTGGCTGCCACTGTGCATCGAGGGGTGTGAGGATATGCAGCGCGTTTTGATATTCGGCGGCGGCAGCGGTCGCGCGTGCGACGTTGTCGCCATCCGCCTTGTTGATGGCGATGATGTCAGCGAGTTCGATGATACCCTTCTTGATGCCTTGCAAATCATCGCCGGCACCGGCGAGCAGCAGCACGACGAAGATGTCAACCATGTCGGCGACGGTGGTTTCCGACTGTCCGACGCCAACGGTTTCAACGATGACGACATCGAAGCCGGCAGCCTCACACAGAGCCAATGTTTCCCGCGTTTTCCGCGCCACGCCCCCGAGCGTGCCCGATGTGGGCGAGGGGCGGATGAAGGCGTTTGGGCTCTGCGAGAGGCGGTTCATGCGCGTCTTGTCGCCGAGGATCGAACCGCCGGTGCGTGATGATGTAGGATCGACAGCGAGGACGGCGACCTTGTGCCCCGCTTCGATGAGGTTGAGGCCCAGTTGATCAATCGTGGTTGATTTACCGACGCCGGGGACACCAGTAATCCCGATGCGGTGGGCGTTGCCGATCTGCGGCAAGATCGTCTGCAAGAGAGCATCGGCTTCGGCGCGGTCACTGCTGCGACTGCTTTCAACGAGGGTTATGGCCTGCGCGAGAATGGCACGGTCACCGCGGGCGAGGCCGGCTGCGTATTCTGACGCTGTGCGCTGAGGGCGATGGTGGTTCATGATCGACCGTCCGCCATGGCACGATAGGCGGCTTCGTATTGTGCGGCGACTTGCGGAATGGTGTAGCCATCGAGCACGCGCGTCCTGGCCGCACGTCCCATGCGGCGGCGGAGATCGGGGTCGGCGGCGAGGATTGCGAGCGCCTTTGCTAAAGCAGAAGAATTGCCCGGTGGGACCACGAACCCTTCGACGCCGTCACGCACAAAACTGCGGCAGCCGGCGACATCGGTAACGATCAAGGGGCGGCCGCAGGCTGCCGCTTCAAGCAGCGAACGCGGCAAGCCCTCACCGCCGCGCGTTGGCATCACGTAGATGTCTGTGCTGCGCCAGACGCTCGCCACATCATGTGTGGGGCCGCGCCAGCGGCCAAGGCCAAGCGCAGTCCAAGTGTCGAGTTCGACGAGCGGGACAGCTTCCGGATTATCGGCGTCTGAAGGGCCATAGAGATCGAGCATCAATGGCACGCCGCGTTGCTTGAGGTCGCGCGCGGCCTCCATCAGCACGTCAACACCTTTTGAACGGATCATGCGGCCGACGTAGGCGGCGGTGGCAATTTTGTTATTCGGTTCGGGCTGGACGGGAAAAGCGTTGGGATCGATCCCAGCGCCACCGAGGACAGTGTGGCGATCCGGCACGCGCGTACCGCCTGCTTCGAGGAAGGCCAAGTCGTCAGTGTTTTCGATCATCAGCCAGTTTTGGGGTTGCCGCAGAATAGCGGCAACGTGGCGCTGCAAGACCCAGCGGAAAGCGCGCATTTTCGCTGTTTGCGTGACGCCCATAAAACCAAGGCCGGTCATGTGAACAACGGTGTGAGGCACGGATGCCAAACGGCGCGCAAGACCGCCCAGCAGGATCGGCTTCATGGCGATCAGGTGGAGTGCGTCGGGCTTGTGCTTGCGAATGACGGTGGCAAGCGCTCGTGCGGTCAACGCTTCCCGGGCCGGATTAAGTGAGCCGCGCTTGTAGTCGAAGTTCTCGAAGCGTGCGCCGAGTGCTTCGATCTCTGAGTGCCGTCCGGAGGAACGGGCCACGACCAAGACGTCGTCGGCCAGCGAGACGAGGATTTGGATCAACGATTGGAAGTGCGAGAGCGCGAACCAATCCTCGGTCACGCACAGCATGATGCGTCCAAAGGGTTTGGGCACGGCGGGCGGCGCGGAGCTCGGGAACTGTTCCATTGAGAGCGCTTGGGCGAAGACAGCTTTCACGTCAACAGCCACACGCTTTTCGGTCTGCCAAGCCATAATGCCGGCTTGAGCGCCGTTGCGCGTCAGATGCCACGGCCTTCGATCTCGCGGGCGAGTTCATCGACCAGTTGTTTGGCGCCTTGGTGGAAGGGGTTAACGTCCAGCAGTTGCCGGCCGACGGTGAGCGCTTCCTTTTTGCGACCGGTCTCGTGGAGGATGTGGAACAATCCATCAAGAGCACGGAAATGGTTTGGATCGAGCGCCAGCGTCCGGCGGACATCGCCCATGGCGCGATCATAGTCTTTTTTCTCGTAGTGAGCGCTGGCGCGCTGATTCCAGGCTTCAGCGTAGTCCGGGGCCAACGCGACGATTGCGTCGTAGAGCTGGAGGGCGAGATCGTAATTTTTGGCACGGACAGCACCATGAGCGCGCTGCATGAGATAGCTCACTGTATCGCTGCCCGGGGTTGCCCATAGGGCTTCGATGGAGGCGGCAATGGTCTTGGCCTGTGCCTCATCGCTGGCAGTTGCAAGGTGGGCGTAGAGATTGGCAAGCGCTTGATCTCGTTCGGCGGCGCTGCGGGGTTGCGCGACGGCCAGCCCAGGTTTTTCACCCGGCTTCCCATCAGGTTTCTTGGCACCTGTTGCCCCCGTGGGCCCTGCGGGCTTTTGTGCGCTTTTCGGCGGGGTGGGAGCGTCGGATTTTGGCGCGGCATCTGGGCGCGGTGCGGTATCCTTGGCGGCGGGCGGCCCGGGAAGCGGTAGCGGAATACCGTTCGGATCCGTCTGCGGCCGAGCCTGGACACGCACCAGGGCGTCGCCGACGTCCCCGCCGCGCGGTAGATTCACTCCGGCCATGGCCGCCGCAGCAAACCAAACCGATGAAATGACAGAGCCAATCGTGATGTGGATGGTCGAGCGCATGAAGTACGATATCCGGTCAGGCCGCGTCCGTCAAAAGGACACCACGACTATGACCGAACGGCGGCGCATATCCCCATGATACGACACCGTAGGCTTCATACCACACCGTAGGCTTCAACCCTGGCGGGCTTTGAAACGGCGATTGGTCTTGTTAATGATGTAGACCCGGCCCTTGCGGCGCACGATACGGTTGTCGCGATGGCGAGCCCGCAGGGACTTCAGAGAATTGCGCACTTTCATCGTCGTCAGTCCATCTACAATTCGGCGCTAAAAAGCAAACCGGTCGTTATCGTCCCTGTGACCCGGCCCGGCCCTTGGGACCAGCTGACCTGTCACGCAAAATACGCCTCCCGGGCGTCCAGCGATCCGGACACTCAGGAGGCGCAAAACTGGTGGGCGCGACAGGGATCGAACCTGTGACCCCTACCATGTCAAGGTAGTGCTCTACCGCTGAGCTACGCGCCCGAAGGCCGTGCTTACTGGGGCAGGGGGGCGGGAATGTCAAGGTGGTGCAGCCGCCGACGTCCAAGCCAACAAAGAACGATCTCCTCAACAAGCTCTTAAAGCTTTGGCCGCAAGGTAGGGACGAACCGCGCGTCCCGATTCGGGCCCGGTGGGCTGTTGCAACTTGAGGCCTGAGACAGTGATGCTCGCGAAACAACCGGTGTTTTCTAGCATTCTGCCGTCGGTGCGGCGCTCCGAAGCGACCGGTGTCCGTCTGTTGGCGGTTCTGTTTTTTTTCTCCGGTTTCCCGGCGCTGACCTATCAGCTGGTCTGGCAGCGGGCCTTATTCCGAATTTTTGGCGTGAACGTCGAGTCGGTGACGGTTGTCGTGACGGCCTTTATGGTTGGACTTGGCCTTGGGAGCCTAGTCGGCGGCTGGTTGTCACGTCAGCCGAAGCTGAAGTTGCTGCCGCTACTCGCCGTTATTGAGCTTGCAACGGCCGTGTTCGGGGTTGGCTCGCTGGCGATTTTTGAGGCGGTGGAGACCGTCGCCCTCGGGCTGCCCCTACCGGCAATCGCGCTTTTGACATTCGCCCTCGTGCTCGTGCCGACCTTGTTGATGGGGGCGACGTTGCCACTGCTGGTTGGCGAACTCTCGCGCCAATTCGGCAATACCGGCCGTTCGATGGGGCTGTTGTACTATGCCAACACGATGGGTGCCGGCGTGGCGTGTTTTGCTGGCTTGTTTGTTCTGTTTCCCTTCCTTGGCATGTCGGGTTCGATTTATAGCGCGGCGGCCATCAATGCGGCGGTTGCCGGGGGGGCGATGTATGCGCATTGGATAGGTTTGTCGGCGGGGAGTGGCGCGGCGCCCATGCCGGCGATGGCAGCTGATGGTTTGACTGCGAAACCCAGCCTGTCCCTGCGCTCTATTCTGGTTTTGGCAGGGTTGGCTGGATTTGTGTCGCTGTCGTTCGAAATCTTCTTTTTCCGCCTGCAGTCGTATGCGACCGGTGGCAGTGCCAGCGCTTTTGCCTGCACGCTGGGCGCGTTTCTCATCGGAATCGCGCAGGGTTCAAGCCGTGCCGGCGTGCTGTCCAGCGGGGCACCGTCGTCCGCGGCACCGGAAGTGCTCCGGGAGCTGGCCATCGGGTGTGTCGCAGGCCTCCTCTATTTGCCGGCGATGGAACTGGCGGCTGGGTTTCAAGGTGCCGTGTTTCCAATATCGCTGCTGTTTGTTGGTATCGTCGCGCGGGCCTGGGGTGTGGTGCTGCCGTATCTGGCGCATCTTGGGATCGCCGCAGATCGCCACTCCGGTGAACGCGTGTCGTATCTTTACATGGCCAACATCGCAGGTTCTGCAGCCGGCAGCATTCTGACCGGTTTCGTGCTGGTTCAGTACGTCCCGATGGTTGGCGTGGCACAGTTGCTGACTGTTGTAGGGCTTGGTTGCACATTGCTCATCTGGCGCGCGCTGGGGTCGCCGCGATTAATGAGAGCCGACATCGGCGGCATCGCGGTTGTTGCTGTATGCTTGGCAACGCTGCTGCTGCCTGCGCTGACGCCACGCTTGTTGGAGCGGCTGCAGTTCACGCAGGGACCGCTGGCAGCGGTGCCGTTCAATCGCGTCATTGAGAACCGTAGCGGCATCATTGCGGTTGATGCTGAGGGGACGGTGTGGGGGAGCGGCATGTATGATGGTCGTTTCAATACAAGTTTGGTGGATGATACCAACGGCGTTATCCGGCCTTATGCGCTGAGTTTGTTTCATCCGGCACCCCGGCATGTGCTGATGATCGGACTGGCGTCGGGTTCGTGGGCGCGCATTATCGCCGCCAATCCGCACGTCGAGACACTGACCATTATTGAGATCAATCCCGGGTATCTCGATTTGATTCGCGAACGGCCGGAAGTGGCTCCGCTCTTGGATGATCGAAAGGTGCGGATCATCATCGACGATGGCCGCCGTTGGCTCAAACTCAATCCGGATAAGAAATTCGATGCCGTGGTTTCGAACACGACGTGGCACTTCCGCGCCAACGTGACGAATTTGCTGTCGCGGGAGTTTATTGCGCTGGTTGGTGTGCATCTCGCGCCGGGGGGCATCTTTTATTACAACACGACCAACTCTTCGCGTGCACAGCGGACGGCCTGCCTGGAAATGCCATCCGGGTTGCGGTTCACAAACCATATGGTGGTCAGCAAGACGCCGGTTGCTATCGACTTTGACCGCTGGCGGCAGGTTCTCACAAGCTACAAGATCGGCGCAGCGCCCGTACTTGATCCTGCAAGTCCGAAACATAGGGCCGTTGTCGAAACCCTGATGGGGTACCGCGAGGAGCAGCTGACGCCACAAGGAACCTCCGGTAAGATGCTGGAGAGTTGTGCTGAAATCATGCCGCGAACTGAAGGGCTCGCGGTGTTTACTGACGACAACATGGGGTCTGAGTGGCGCCGCACGCTTGGTCTCGAATAGAAACGAGGCCTGGAATAAGGGCTGGGCCTAACGCTGTGGCCGCGCCAGCGTCGGTTGCGCACCTCTTCAGGCTTCGGCGCAGGCCCTCTTGCCCGAGGCGGCGGTCCCAGCTAGCCCCAGTGGACACACTGGCCCGGCGGGAGCGAACATGCAGGACAGGAACGGACTGGCGGCGGATGTTGCGGCGATTTTGAGCCAGGCGGCGGCGCATCCGTCCAAGGTGGCCGACCGTCTGAAGACGTTGCATCCCGTTGAGGCGATCGAGGCACTCAATTATCTTGAGCCGCGGCTGGCCGCCGGGGTCGTTGAGCACCTGCCTCCCGATGCGCGTACCAACCTTTTCAACACGCCGGGATTGGCTAACAGTGCGGCCGTGATGGAGCTGCTGTCGCACGCGTGTGCGAGCGGGCTGCTGGCCGGCATGAACGCCGACCGGCGCGCCGAGACCTTCCGGCATATGGATAAGGATCGGCAGGAGGCGCTGCGCGAGCATCTCGACTCAGCCACGCGGGCGTCCATCGACCGCATCATGGCGTACCCGGCCGACAGCGCCGGCGGCATCATGACGACGGAGTTCGTTTCGATCCCCGCAGACTGGACGGTCGAACAGGCGCTGGCGCACATCAAAGAAGTCGGCGGCGCGCGCGAGACGGTCTACGCGATCTATCTTTTGCACCCCAGTGACAAGACGCTGCAGCAGGTCGTGTCGCTGCGCCAGCTGGTAATTGCCGACCGCAAGGCGAGCGTACTGGCGATCACCAACAACCGCATTCCGATTACCGTGACACCGGAGACGGACCGCGAGGAGGTGGCGCGGTTGATCTCGCGGTATGACCTGCTGGCGGTGCCGGTGGTGGATCAGACGCGGCAGGTGCTGGGCATCGTGACGGTGGACGATGTGATCGACGCGATTGTCGCTGAGGGCACCGAGGACGCGCAGAAGATGGGCGGCATGACAGCTCTTGACGGGCCGTACATGCAGATCGGCTTCGTGGAAATGCTGCGCAAGCGCGGTGGCTGGCTGGCGGCGCTGTTTATCTCGGAAATGCTGACGGCGACGGCGATGCAGCACTATCAAGTGCAGTTGGAGAAGGCAGTGGTGCTGACCTTGTTCATTCCGTTGATCATGAGCTCGGGGGGCAATTCCGGCTCGCAAGCGACATCGTTGATCATCCGGGCGCTGGCGCTCGGTCAAGTGAAGCTCAGCGATTGGTGGCGGGTGGCCATCCGTGAGTTGCCGACGGGATTGGCATTGGGCGCGTTTCTCGGCTTGATCGGGTTCGTGCGCATTGTGATGTGGCAGAAGCTCGGGCTTTACGATTACGGGCCGTTTTGGTTGCCGCTGGCGTTCGCGGTAGCGCTGACGCTGGTAGGCATCGTGACATTTGGCTCGCTGGCTGGGTCGATGCTGCCGTTTGCAATGAAACGTCTGGGCTTCGACCCCGCAAGTGCATCGGCACCGTTTGTGGCGACCCTGGTCGATGTCACCGGTTTGGTGATCTACTTCTCCATTGCGTTTATGATTTTAAAGGGGACGTTGTTGTAGGGGCGGGGCGGGAAATGACTGCGCTGAACCGCGTCTGTTTTGCCCTACCAATGGCCCTCTACTTCGCCACCCACAGCGCTTCGGAGGCCCCCTTGGAGCTGACCATGGTGAGGCGTAGTTCTTTGCCAAGTAGGTCTTTGGGGTCGAGGGTTTTTGAGAGATCGACGGTGAAGCGGGCGCGGCCTTTGGCGTCAGGGGGGCTGCGGGCGGGGAGCGGCACGTAACTGCCGTCGGTGGCTTCCATGAAGAGATCGGTGGCGGTGGCACCGGCACCGAAATCGATGTCGATTGTGAGTTTCGGCGCCGGGGTGACGACGGAGCCGGTGACGGCGACCAAGTTGGGATCGCTGTCGCGGCGTTGACCGGGAACGCGCGGCACGGCTTCGACGTTGATGGCGATGTCGTCGCGCGTGTCTGAAAAGCAGCCGCTGGTGAGGTCGACATCGACGGGCACGCAGATGTTTTTGCAGACGCCAAAGCTCAGCGACATGGCGAGGGAGACGGGCGCTTTGGAATTGGCGCGTTCTATGCGAACCGGCAGCACGACGCGGTCTTGGTAGCCGATGATGTCGCCGCCCTGGTCGGCGACCCGCTTGGGGGCAGGGAAATAGAAGCTGGCGCGGGCGAGATTTTTTGACTTTTCCCAGGTGGCCGTAGGAGCCACGCCGGAATCGCCTGGGGACCGCCAATAGGTCTTCCAACCCGGGTCGAGCTGTAGTTCAAGGAAGGCCAGTTCGACGGCATCTTTGGCGAATTTGGGTTCCAGACCCTCGGCAGCGCCACACCAGTTCAGGCGCACACGGCTGTTTGGGGTTTTCGTCCAGCCGTCGGCGGCTTGCGCCGGGACAATCGCCATAGCAACGGCAGTCAGGGCGATCCGTGCCAATAAGGAAGAGTGGTATGTCGGCATGACGTGAGATCCGGGTGCCGGGAGCGAGGACATCGACCAGTGGCAGGCGTTGGTCGCTATTTCATGGCCTGATGGGAGGCGCAACTGGGGGCGTGGTCACAAAGCATCACGGGTGCGTGCTGCGATGCAAGTTGATGCAACTTGCGTGGTTACGCTTTCCTTTGGACCTCGGAGAGAGCTAAACTCCGCGGTATGAGCAAAACACCGCGCAAAAAAACCGTTGTTCCCGACACCAAGACCTTGGCCGGGCAGTTCCTGATCGCGATGCCGGGCATGACCGATAAACGGTTTGCGCGGACGGTGGTGTATCTGTGCGTGCATTCGCCGGACAACACGATGGGGATTATCATCAACCGGCGGGCCGATAACATAAGCTTTTCGGAGCTGTTGGAGCACCTCGATCTTGAGGATCTGATTGGCAAGGGCGACGAAGCCCCTGATGTGGCGGATATGGAGGTCCATATCGGTGGCCCAGTGGAGACATCGCGCGGGTTTGTTTTGCACACACCGGACTACAAGTCCAAGTCGCGCACCTTGGAGGTCGAAGGCGATATCTGTTTGACTGCGACGGTGGATATTCTGAAGGCGATGGCGCGCGGCAAGGGGCCGTCGCGGGCATTGCTGGCGCTGGGTTACGCGGGTTGGGCAGGCGGACAGCTGGAAGCTGAAATCCGCGCCAATGCTTGGCTCCACTGCGCAGCTGATGCGGATATCATTTTTGATCCGCTGATCGAGCAGAAGTATGAGCGCGCGCTGTGGGAACTTGGTGTTGATCCGGGCCATCTGGTGAGCGATGCAGGCCACGCCTGACTGCCGGTGCACGTTATTTGTGGCCGGCGGCTGAGCGGGGATGGCCTGCGGCGAGGTCGGCCGGGAGTTCGCCCGCTGCTGGTGTTGTGGCATGAGGTGCTGCGGCGCGCTGGCCAGAAAGACGCGCCAGACTGGCGGCGATGCCGGGCGGCAGGGTTGTCAGATCGATCTGTTGGACAGGTTCGCGGGTCGGCAAAGTGCTCAGCGCCTGCGCTGGCGTGATGACGAAGGGTTGAGCGGCCGGGGGCATGACGGCTGCATCACCCATGGAGCGCGCCAGCGCCTCGAAGATCGCTGCAGGCATCTGGTCGCCATGACGTTGTAGCGGCGGCAGGGGGGCACGCGGGGGCGTGCTTGAGGTAGGGCTCGCCATTTGGGCACCCAAAGCCGCAAGGCTGGCATGGGCCGCGTGCACGGCACCATGGGATGCCGGTTGAGCTGGTGGCGGCATCGGAGGCGGCATACGTCCGTTGGCAGCCGACGCCGTTGCTGCCGGTAGAGCGGGCGGACGCTGCTGTGCGGAGGCGGCACTCGCTGGTGCGCTGAGCGGCGCACCGTTTGCGGATGATGGGTTTGCAGCCTCTGCGACTGGCTTGGCAACGGCGGGCCTAAGGCGCGCGGATTTGGCAACAGCACGGCCGGTGAGCCCAAAGCGTGACGAGGTGGTGGTCGCGGCCGCTTCGCGTTTGCTGGCACCGGTTACTGTCGCGTCCGGTCCTGCGGCTTGCACAGCAGCCGGTGTCGGAGCTTTGCGTTCGCGCAATTTGATCAAGCCGCCGCGCTTGAGACGCCGTTCGGCCTTGCGCAGCTCTTTCAGGGATTGGAGAACATCGCGCGGGGTCTGTGGGACGCCATAATAGAAGCCCTGAGCATACTCGCAGCCAAGCGCACGCAAGGCGGCGGCGTCCTGCTCAGTTTCGATGCCCTCGGCGACAACCTTCTTGCCAAGTTCGTGCGCCAGCGACACCACAGAGCGCAGGATGGCGGAGACGGTGCCAGCCTCGCTGCTGCCGTGGACGAGGGCACGGTCAATCTTCAGGGTGTCGAAGGGGAAGATGTTGAGATAGGTGAGCGACGAGTACCCTGTGCCGAAATCGTCGAGCGACAGTCCGGCACCGGCAGCGGCGAGTTCGCCAAGCATTTTGGCCGCGTGCTCGGGGTTCTCCATCACCAAGGTTTCAGTGATCTCGAGGCGCAGGGTGCCACGCGGCACGTTGGCGGCGCTGATGACGTTGCGGACCTCATCGACGAAGCTACTGCCAACGAGCTGGCGGCGCGAGACGTTGACGCTGACTGTGAGCGGTGCGGCCGGACGATCATAGGTGGCGTGCCAGCGCTGCAGGTCGGCGACGGCCATGGCAATGACAGCGGAACCAAGCTTGACAATCAACTCAGAAGACTCGGCGATGGGCACAAACTCGGCTGGATCGAGTTTGCCAAGCCGGGGATGCTCCCAACGGACGAGAGCTTCATAGCCGGCGATCTCCTGCGTGCGCATGAGATAAATAGGTTGATATTGAAGCGTCAGTTGTTTTTTCTCGATGGCGTCGCGCAGGTCAGCTTCGAGGAACGCGCGGTCGCGGCGGTCGGTTCGGAGATCGGGTGTGAAGGCAATCGCCTCGTCGCGACCGCTGCGGCGGGCGCGATGCATGGCGATCTCGGCATCATCGAGCACGTCGGTGGCCAAGGTGTTCGCGGTACGGTCATGGACAGCGTAGCCGATGGCCGCGTTGGGTGTGATTTCAACCGTGCCGATCTTGATGAGCGCGCGGACGGCAAGCCGCATGTTGTCGGCCAGCATCTTCAGTTCACGGTCGGGACGCTGGGCGATCAGCAGAATGCCGAACTGGTCGCCGCCAATGCGCGCGAGTGTCTCGCCATGACCGACGAGGTGAGACAGACGCCGGGCAAGCGCGATCAGCAGGCCATCGGCTTCGATAGGTCGATCGGCGGTGGCGGTCGCGGCAAACCGATCAACGTCGATCAGGATAACGGTGGGTTGGACCAAGGGCTCGCTTCTGGCGCGGGCAACGGCGATGGCGAGACGGTCGAGGAAGAGCGCACGGGACGGAAGCCCGGTGACGGGATCGTGGACGGCGTCATGAACAGAGCGCTCCTGCGCCGAGCGGCTATCGGTGGTTTCACGGACCAGCCCGACCAGACGCGTACGGCGTGCGTCGCCGTCCGGATCGGTGGCTGCTTCAAG
Source organism: Hyphomicrobiaceae bacterium (assembly GCA_031379035.1). Lineage (GTDB taxonomy): Bacteria > Pseudomonadota > Alphaproteobacteria > Rhizobiales > Hyphomicrobiaceae > JABFRJ01. The sequence goes on from JANNEU010000329.1 coordinate 70,939, forward strand.
GGCAAACCAGCGATAGTCGTTATCGACGTGGCGCATGCGGAATTCGAGGCGGAGGTCGCCGGTGTTGGTTTCCTTGAGCGTATCGAGCGCCTGGCGCAGGCGGTCGCGATCAACGGGATGCATGCGATCAAGGAAGACTTGAGCGTTGGCGTGGAGATCGCCGGCGGCGAGGCCGAGGGCCTGTTCGATGCCGACACCGACTTTGATTTCGTCGCGGCGCGCACTCCATTCCCACACAGCGGCACCGGAGTTTTCCAGGGCGAGCAGGCGGACGCCCTGGTCGCCGGCGCTGAGGGCGTGCACGGGATCAATGGCGCGGAAGGCGTATTGCGTCACCGTGAACCCGATCAGCAGCACGATCAGCACGAGGCCGGAGATGAGAGACGTGACCGCCGCCTCACTCTGCAGCCGGCCGCTCATTGCCAGCGCCATGCCGGTGATCCAGAGGCCCAACAACAGCCAAGTCGGTACTAGGGAGAGCGCGCGATCCTGGCCACGCAGGGCCAGCACCACAACAAACAGTGTGCCGACCGCAAAGATGCCGCCCATCGACAGGCGTGCGAAGGTGGCGGCGAGCCGTGGGTCGATGAAGGCGACGCCGACCAGGATCAATTGAGCGAGTATCCAAAGGCGGAGAAGCGCGCGCGCAAATCCATGCCAGGCGGCCAAGCGCAGGAAGGTGTGGGTGAAGATCAGCAGTGTTGCTGCAATGCCGGCTTCGGTGGCAGCGCGGTATTGCGCGTTGTCTTCGGGGCGGACGTTGAACAGTTTGTGCCAGAAGCCGAAGTCAACGCAGAGATAAGCAACAACGCACCATGTGAAGAGCGCGGCAGCTGGGAAGATGATCTTGTGGTTGGCAGCGAAGACCGCGCTGAGGAAGACAGCCAGCAAGCCGGTGATCCCCAGGAGGACACCGTTGAAGAGCTGGCGGTTGCGGCCGCGCTTTTCATAGTCGAGCGCGCGCGTCACGGTCATGCGGGGGAGCGCATCGCTTGCAAGTTCGACGGCGAAGGTAACGGTTTGGCCGGGTTCGATGGTCAAGCGAAATGCGTCGGCTCCATCGATGGAGAGGTTTTCTGGCAGGAAGCCGAGTGAGGGGGTCACCAGTTCGATCTGGCGCGCGTCGAGCCGGGGCCACAGGATCCCCGAGCCCGTCTGGCTGTAGCGTTCGGCGGAGAGCCAGCGCTCGATCCGGGTGTCGCTGGTATTGCGAAGCGCGAACACAAACCAATGCGGGCTCGCGCCAGCAACACTGGCAGTGACACTCATGCGGTCGGTGAGGCCGTCGGCACCAGGTGCCGTTTCAATCTGCAAACGATCGCCGACGCCGCTGACGGACGTGCCTTGCCCGTTAATCTCAATCCGGTCCTGCTCGCGGCCGACGTCGACCCATTGCAGAGCGACGGCCGGCGCGGCATAGGCAAAGGCCACCAGCCCGAACAGCAGCGACCAGATCATGAGTGGCAAGCGATGATAGGCGACTGACATCAGGAGCGGACCTCCGGATGCGGATCGTCAATGAGGCGAGCGAACAACAGATGATCCTGCCAGGTGCCGTTAATCCGCAAATAGCGGCGGGCCAGCCCCTCCTCGGCAAAACCAGATTTTTCGAGAACGCGGATTGAGGCGCGGTTGGATGGCACACAACCCGCTTCGAGCCGGTGCAATTGGAGTGAGCGAAATGCGAACGGTGCCAGCAGGCAGAGGGCTGCAGTCATGTGCCCGCGCCCGGCCGCCGGCGTACCGATCCAGTAGCCGATGGTGGCTGCCTGTGCGACGCCGCGGCGTATGTTTGACAGCGTGACGGAACCGAGAAGGTGGTGGGCAGGGTTGAAGATGAAGAGCGCATAACCGAGGTCCTGAGCGGCTTCTCGCGCGTAATGCTTCAGCCGATGGCGATAGGCGCTGCGGCTCAACTCGTCGCGGGTCCAAACCGGCTCATACGGGGTCAGTTCGGCGCGGCTTGCGGCGCGCAACTCGGCCCAGGCCTCATAGTCGGCCATCTGTGGCGCACGCAGCGCCACGTCCCGACCCTGAAGATCGAGATCGATTGCGGTGCGCGACGATGAGAGCAGAAAGGCCATGGAGCGCTAAGCTACTCCCTGGAGCGAGGTGCGTGTGAAGGGCGCGGCGGCACGGATGGCCTGCGCTGCGCTCTTACGACCGGCACCGACAACGGTGACGGATGCGGGCTTTGCCGACAACATGGCGTCAGCAAAGGCGCGGATATCCTGGGCGGTCACCGCATCGACGCGGGCGACGAGCTCGGGAACCGGGATCAACCGGCCATGCCGGAGTGTTTGGCGGGCAACCTGTTCGACACGAGCGCCGGAGCTTTCCAGGCTCATCAACAGGCCAGCCTTGAGTTGAGCTTTGGCGCGATCAACCTCGCGCACCTCGGGTGCAGTGGCGGCGATCTGGCTACATTCGGTGCGCACGACATCGATCAGCTCAGTCAGCATGTCGTGCCCAGTCGACGCGTGAATGGTGAAGAGGCCGGTGTCGCCCAAGCCCCAGCAGCTTGAATAAATCGAGTAGCAAAGCCCGCGGCGCTCGCGCACCTCCTGGAAGAGGCGCGAGGACATACCCCCACCGAACATGCCGGAGAAGACTTGCGCGGTGTAGAAAGCTGGATCACGGAAGCTCGGCCCCTCGAACCCCATCAGGAGATGGCTCTGCTCGAAGGCCTTGCTTGAGGCCCGCGTGCCGCCGGAATAGCGAGCGGTGGCGAATCCATCGCCACCACCGCTGCCGCTTTTTAGGCCGCCAAATAGGGCTTCCGCGTGGCGGACGACGTCGTCATGGGCCACATGACCTACGGCGGCTACGACGATAGCGCCGGCGTGGTAGTGGTGGGTGAGGAAGCGGCGCAGATCGGGCGCGGTGAAGCTTTTGACGTTGGCGGTGGTGCCCAGGATGGTGCGGCCGAGCGGTTGATCGGGATAGGCAACATCGTTCAAGAGGTCGTAGGCGATTTCGTCGGGGCTGTCGCGGGTGGCGGCGATCTCCTGCAAAATGACCTCGCGTTCGCGCTCGATTTCCTCGGGCGTGTAGTTCGGGTTGAGCAAAATGTCGGCGATGATGTCGAAGGCCAGGCCGACATCGGCTTTGAGCACGCGCGAGAAATAGGCGGTCGTATCAAGGCCGGTGGCGGCATTCAGTTCACCGCCAACTTGTTCAATTTCCTCGGCGATGGCGCGGGCGGTGCGGCGCTCAGTCCCCTTGAAGGCCATGTGCTCGAGGAAGTGCGACATGCCATTTTCGGCCTGGCTCTCATGGCGCGCGCCAACATCGACCCAGACGCCGAGCGAGACGGTTTCGACATTGGGCATGTGCTGCGACACGACGCGGACGCCGTTGGGCAGGATGGTGATGGTGCCGGCGAGGCTCATGCGCGGGCTCCTGTGGCGTGCTGAATGTGCGCTTCGATCATGCTGACGTCGTTGGGAAGGTGGGTCATGCGCTCCGGATCGGTCATGAGGCGGTTGAGGCGGGGGGGCAGGTGGGGATGGATACCGGCGATGGACTGCATCGCCTCGGGAAATTTCGCAGGGTGGGCCGTGGCGAGAATGATTTCGGGAGCGCCTCTCCAGGCTGGTGCGGCAGCGGCGCAGGCAGTGTGGGGGTCGAGCAGATAGCCGGCCTCGGCGTGGACCTTGCGGATGGTCGCGGCGACGGCGTCTTCGGACGCGGCAAACGCACCGAAGTCTGTCTTGAGTTGGCGCGCGATGGGCTCATCAAGCGTGAAACGGCCGGATTGCTTGAGGTTGTCCATATGCCCACAGATTTTTGCGGCATCGCGTCCGGAGGCTTCGAACAGATAGCGCTCGAAGTTGGACGAGACCTGGATATCCATGGAGGGCGATGTGGTGGCGACGACGCCACGCGTTTCGTAGGCACCGGTTTTAACCGTGCGGGCGAGGATGTCGTTGCTGTTGGTGGCGATGGTCAGCCGCTCGATGGGCAAGCCCATCTTGCGGGCCACGTAGCCTGCGAAGATATCGCCGAAGTTGCCGGTGGGGACGACAAAGGAGACTTTGCGGTGCGGCGCGCCGAGCGCAGCCGCGGCGACGAAATAGTAGGTCACCTGGGCTGCAATGCGCGCCCAGTTGATGGAGTTGACGCCGGAGAGTTTCAGGCGATCCCGGAAGGGAAGATTGTTGAACATATCCTTCACGCGGGCCTGGCAGTCGTCGAAGGTGCCGGCGACGGAGAGCGCGTGGAGATGGGGTTCGGTGGGTGTCGTCATCATGCGGCGCTGCACGTCGGAGACGCGGCCGTCGGGGAACAGGATGAACACATCTGCGCTGGTGGAATGGCGGAACGCCTCGATGGCAGCGCCACCGGTGTCACCGGAGGTGGCACCCACAATGGTCGCGCGTTGGCCACGATTCTTGAGCACGTAATCCATTAGCCGCGCGAGCAGCTGCATCGCCACGTCTTTGAAGGCCAAAGTCGGGCCGTGGAATAGTTCCAGCACGTAGCGGTTGGGGCTGATCTGGACGAGCGGCGTTACGGCTGGGTGGCCAAAGGTAGCGTAGGCGTCGCGGGTCATGGCGGCGAGGTCGGCTGGTGGGATGGCACCGCCGGACAGCGCGGTCAGCACGACGGTCGCGACCTCGTGGAACGGCTTGCCGGCGAGGACGGCGATTTCTGCGGGTGAGAGGGTGGGCCATGTCTCAGGGACATACAGGCCGCCGTCACGGGCGAGCCCGGCGAGCAGGGCATCCTCGAAGCTGAGGGCGGGGGCAGTACCGCGGGTGGAAACATAATGCACGGCAGGGGCGCTCTTGTTGGGTCGTTAAAGCTTAAAGTTGTGGTCGGGCCACGTCGAAACCCTACTATACCGCAGGTGCGGATAGGGGGGGACGAACTTATTCGCCGTTAACATTTATATTTGCGGGCCGGACCAGCCGGGTCCGCGCAAACGCCAGAAAAACACCGATCAGCGTCGCGGCGAGGGCGTACCAGGTGAGGGCATATTCCAGATGGCGATTGGAAAGGCGCGCCTGTGCCGTGCCGCCACGCGGCCAACCGCCGGGCGGCGCGGGTGTGGTGTCGACATCGATCATGACCGGCACCAGCGGGACCTTGTCTGGAAAGGCTGATGCGTGCAGGTCTGGTAAGTCCTTCCAATACCAAACGTTCTTGGCCACGTCGTTGTCGGGCGTGAAGCGGTTGCGCTCGCCGGGGAAGCGAATAACGCCCGTTAGGCTCGTCGGACCCTGAAGCTGTCCGGCCTGGCGTGTGGCGGCTTCGCGGAGCCGCGCGGGGATGTATCCGCGGTTGACCCAAACATAGCTGCGCGGAACAGACTTGGGATCTGTGTCGACCTCGAACGGCGTAAAAACATGGAAACCGGAACCTTCTGGGCCGTCAGCGAACCAGAAACGCTCTTTGTCGTGCAGGAATTGGCCGGTCATCCGGACACGCAGGAATTCAGGCGGGTTCGCATGGAGAAGCGCTGGGACCGCTGCGACAAGGGGCTTCAACGCCATCGCCGCTCGCTGGGCCAGCAGGCCCTCTTTCCAGGTCTTGCGGCTCATCTGCCAGTTGCCGAGGGTCAGCAGAATGGCGAGCACCACGAGGCCAGCGATCGTGGGTGCCAGGAGGCCGGCATTGAGCCATCTGCGGAGCATCAGTGCTGCGTCCCGTCCAGTTTCAACCGCGTTTGATAACCGGCGGCGCAAGCTGGCCTTGCTCAGCCTTGTTGCGGTATTGCAGGCCGATCAGCAAGCCCTTGAGCGTGCGTAGAATGCCAAGTGCTAACAGCGGCGTGAGCAAGCCCCAGGCGATAACGTGGAACCACAGCGGCGCGCCGAACTTGAACTCGGCGATCAGGGCGAGGCCGAGCACGACAAATCCGAGGATGAAGATCGCGAACACGGCCGGGCCGTCGCCGGTGTCGATGAAGCGGAAATCCAGCTCACAGCCAGCGCAGCGATCACGCAGAATGAGGCCACGCCGGAACAGCGCGCCCTTGCCACACCGCGGGCAACGGCCCTTGGTGCCAGCGATCGCGGGGTTGGCAAGCTCACGCGCAGTTGCGGTCGGCAAAGGCAGCCGGTCCATAACAATCTCCTTGCCCGGACCGTGCGCCCCCTGCTCGCAGCCATGCAAGCGCAGGAGGGTCGCAGGTGCGAGATGACGCAGGGCGGCGCGGTTTGACAGGCGGCGGTGTTTTGGGGATCGATCATGAGGTGCCAGTTGTCCGTTGTCCCGAGCCCGGAGCCATTGATGCCAGCCCTGCAGCAGCAGTTCACTGCCAGTGGCATTGCGGTCGTGGAGTACGCGCTGACCGCGCGTGACCTGTCAGCGATGGATGCCGCGTTTCCGGTGCTGCCAGACCGGACCGCTGGGGCGCGTGCGCATGCCTTCTCGCCCGAGGCGCGCGGATGGTTTGCGGCACATAGCGGGCTGTTGGAACTGGCAGGCCGCCTGTTGCAAACACCCGCGCGGCTGTCGCGGCTGCAGGCCTTCGACAAATCAGCCGGTGCCAACTGGTTTGTGCCGTGGCATCAAGACCGCGCCGAGGACGGGCGGGAACGAACGGTCGCACAGTTGGAGCGCACGGTGGCGCTGCGGGTCCATCTCGACGATTGTAACGAGGATAGCGGGCCGCTGGAGGTGATTCCCGGATCGCATGGGCATGGCCGCCTGGAGGCCGACGCTATTGCGGCTATAGTGGCGGCCAACCCGTCCCGCCTCTGCCTCGCCGTCCGCGGCGACATCGTCGCCATACGCCCATTGCTGCTGCACCGGTCGCAGCGGGCCCGCGTGCCTGCCGCGCGGCGGGTGGTGCATATGGAGTTTCAGGGGTGCGGCAGCCGTCGGGCGCAATAGCGTTTCAGCGTATTGCGCCAGGGGACCCGGCGTTCTGGTTGGAGTGACCTCGGAGAGATTTCGCTTGG
>JANNEU010000347.1:0-9258 GCA_031379035.1 Hyphomicrobiaceae bacterium
GCCTTACCGCCAGACTGTTTCATCGCCTGCCCAACGAACCAGCCGAGCATGGACGGCTTGAGCTTCACCTGCTCCACCTTGTCCGGGTTCGCCGCGATGATGGCATCGACGGCCGTCTCAATGGCACCCATATCGGTCACCTGCTTCATGCCGCGCGCCTCGACGATGTCAGCGGGCACACCACCCTCAGTCCAGACGATCTCGAACAGATCCTTGGCAATCTTGCCGGAGATGGTGCCTGAACCAATGAGATCGACAATACCGCCGAGCTGGTCTGCGGACACCGGCGATGTTTCAACCGACTTGCCCTCTTTGTTCAAGCGCCCGAACAGTTCGTTGATGACCCAGTTCGCGGAGATCTTGCCATCGCGCGCCCCACCGTTCCCAGGAGAGGCAACCGCCTCAAAGTATGCAGCGTTCTCCTGCTCGGCGACGAGCACAGAGGCGTCATAGATCGACAGCGCGTAATCCTTGATAAAGCGCGCGCGCTTTTCGTCGGGTAGTTCGGGCAGGCCCGTCTTCAAACCATCGACGAAGCTTTGCGAGAACTCCAGTGGCAACAGATCGGGATCGGGGAAATAGCGGTAATCGTGCGCTTCTTCCTTCGAACGCATGGCGCGCGTTTCACCTTTGGCGTTGTCGAACAGACGGGTTTCCTGGCTGATCGTGCCGCCGTCTTCGATGATGTCGATCTGACGCCGCGCCTCGTATTCAACCGCCTGACCGATGAAACGGATGGAGTTGACGTTCTTGATCTCGCAGCGCGTGCCAAGTTCGGCGCCCGGCTTGCGGACGGACACATTGACGTCGGCGCGCAGGTTGCCCTTCTCCATGTCGCCGTCGCAGGTACCGAGATAACGCAGGATGGTCCGCAGCTTGGTCACGTAGGCCTGCGCCTCTTTCGCCGAGCGCAGGTCGGGCCGCGAGACGATCTCCATCAGTGCCACGCCGGAGCGATTCAGATCGACAAAGGTATACTCCGCCGACATGTCATGGATCGACTTGCCGGCGTCCTGTTCCAGATGCAGGCGCTCGATACCGATGGTTTTTGACGCACCGTCGATGTCGATCTCGATCTGGCCTTCGCCGACAATGGGGTTCTTGAACTGGCTGATCTGATAGCCCTGCGGAAGATCAGGATAGAAGTAGTTCTTGCGGTCGACAAAGGAGCGGTTGTTGATCTTGGCTTTGAGGCCCAAGCCGGTGCGCACCGCCTGCGCCACGCACTCCGCGTTGATGACGGGCAGCATGCCCGGCATGGCAGCGTCCACGAGGCTCACATGGCTGTTTGGCTCAGCGCCGAAGGCAGTGGAAGAGCCGGAGAACAGCTTGGCGTTGGACGCGACCTGCGCGTGAACTTCCAGCCCAATAACCACCTCCCAGTCGCCAGTGGCACCTTTGAGGAGGTTCGTCGATTTTGCAGCGGATGCAGTCATAGCGAATGGCCTTCGGCAGGGAGTGTGCTGGCTGCGTGCCTAAGGCTGCAACGGTGGCGGGTCAAGAAGCGAGACGCGCCTCAAAGCCGCGCGTCTCGCAAGATGCGTTACATGTGTCATAGCCTTAAACGGAGCGGGTAATACCGCCATCCACGCGGATATTCTGCCCGGTGATGTACCCACCACCTTCCGACGCCAGAAAGCTGATCGTGGCAGCAATTTCCTCAACCGTCCCATAGCGGCCCATCGGAATGCGGCCGCGGAACTCAGCCTTCTCAGGCAGGCTGTTGATGAAACCCGGGAGCACGTTGTTCATACGCACGTTGAAGGGTGCGAACTGGTCGGCAAACAGCTTGGCGTAAGCGGCCAACCCCGCCCGGAATACCGCCGACGTTGGAAAAAACGATTCCGGCTCGAAGGCGGCATACGTTGAAATATTGAGGATCACGCCACCGCGTTGCGCCTTCATGATCGGCGCGACAAGCCGCGTCGGGCGCACGGCACTGAGGAAATAAACCTCCATGCCCACGGCCCAGTCCTCATCAGTGATCTCAGCAATCGGTGCACGTGGCCCATGTCCGGCGCTATTGACCAGCACGTCCACACGACCCCAGGCCGCCATCACGGCATCGACCAGCCGCTGCACATCGGCCTCATTTTGGTTCGACCCGGTCACGCCGATACCGCCGAGTTCGTTTGCAAGGGCTTCACCCTTACCAGACGACGACAGGATCGCGACTTGATAGCCATCTTGCGCCAGCCGCCGCGCCGCGCCAGCCCCCATGCCGCTGCCACCCGCTGTAACGATTGCAACCTTTTTAACAACCATGAGGGACCTTCCAGAATTTCACAAAGGCGGCCCTCAGCTGGCGACGACCACAGGCCTGAGACGCATGAACCGAAGCGTCAGCCAACCTCGTCGATGATCCTGTTGACCAGGATGCCGACCTGCGCAACTTCGATCTCGACGGTATCGCCAGCTTTCATCCACAGCGGCGGCTTGCGCGCGTGGCCCACGCCTTGCGGTGTTCCGGTTGCAATGAGATCGCCTGGCTTCAGCGTCGCAAACTCGGAGATCGCAGCAATGGCGGTCACAACGGGAAAAATCATGTTTTGCGTGTTGTCGTCCTGCACGGTTTTACCATTCAACCGCGTCATGATGCGTAAACCTTCGGCTCCCTTCGGCAAGGCATCAGCCGTCACCACCACCGGACCCACAGGCCCTGTACGATCAAAATTTTTGCCAGGGGTCCACTGACTGGTCTTGCGCTGATAGTCACGCACCGACACATCGTTGAAGAGCGTGTAGCCAAACACGTGCTCTAACGCCTTCTCTTCGCTGATGCGACGGCCACCCTTGCCAATCACGATCATCAGCTCGGCCTCGTAGTCGAGCCGCTCTGATTGCAGCGGCCTCACGATTGGCTCTCCGGCCGCGATCAAGCTCTCGCGCGTACGCATGAACAAGGCCGGATACGTCGGCACCTCGTGTCCGCCCTCTTTCGCATGCTCTGCATAGTTGAGCCCCATGCAATAGATGTTTCCCGGCCGCGCCAACGGAAAGCGCGGCACGAGCGACGCAACCGGCTGCCCCTTACCTTTGTGCGCTTTAAGCCGCGTCGCGATCTCCGCCAAAAGCTTTGGCCCGCCCGCAATGACGTCGTCCAGCTCACGGGGGAATTTCTCATCGAGCGCGACAAGCTCAATCGCTTGGCCATCGTGCTCAACGGCAAGCCCTGACTTGCCGTTCAACGTGTGCGGATGAAAACGCATGAAGAGACTCCTGGCACTGGGCGACATCGCGAGATTGGAACAGATCCTGTCCCTAGAGTGCGCAGTCTGCAGCCGGGGCGCAAGGCTCTAGACAGCCATTTCGCCACTATGCGGCTGTGCGGGCCGTCTTGCCTTCTGTCGCTCTCGCTATTTCTTAAGAAACTGATCCAGGAAGCCCTTGGCCTTTTCGCGCGCGGCCGGATCGCCGTTCAGGAGACCTTTCACGGTGTCTTGTACGTCACGCCCCTGCGGGGTCTTCGCCGCGTCTTGGATCGCTTGCAAGGCCGCATTGGGGTCCTTGAGCAGGCCCGCCACATCCGGCGTCACCGTTGGCTTGTCGAGGGAGCCCGTAATTTTCAGCGGCACTTCCAAGCCCGCCTGCAGCTTCGGTTTGAGCACATAGTCCATCGTCCGCGCCGGCAGATCGATGGTGCCAGCACCCGTGGCGTTGAGCTGCGGTGACCTCACACGAAGATCGCTGTTCCGCGCAATGCCATTGGTAATCAGCGCCGAGGCAGCAAACTCGCTGAACTCGGTCTTCTCAGTCGGCGTGCGGTCAAAGCTCGGGATCCGCCCCTGGCCAATGCCCTTCAAAAGGTTGCCGAAGTTATACCCGATCAACGCACCGTCTGTAATCGAGATGTCTGTTTTACCATTCAGCGTCGAAATGAGCTGACGCTCTGTCGTGCCGCGCCCAGCGACAGCAACCGCGATACGCGCGCGCCCTGACACCCAGTCGAAGTCTGACAATGCCTTCAACATGGGCAGTGCTGAGACGCCGTCGGCAACGAGATTGCCGCCAATCGTCGGCTCCGCAGCAGTACCGTCCATCGTTACAATCCCGCGCGCCCGTCCATTGTAAAGTTGCACGTCCTCCAGCGATATCTTCGCCAACTTGTTTTTCAGCGACAGGCCCATCTGACCGGCACCCGTCGTAAGATCCTGCCAGATCACTTTGTCAAAGCCGAGCTTCACATCCGCGTCCAACAGACCCAGCGCAGAGACGTCAATGACCTCATCACTCCAACCCTCGCGCCGAGTGTAACCGCGCACTTGTGGCTTGGTGGCTTTGGCTGCCGGCGCGCCCGCATCCGGCGTCGACTTCAACAAGTCTTCAATCGATTGCGGCTGCGTTGGTAGGGTACCGCTTGGCTTGGAGGCTCCAGCCGATGGCGCAGCATCAGCGAGCGTCCGCAATGTATTCAGATCCAGCACCGCGACATGCATCGCGCCCTTCACGAACGGCCGCGCACCACGGCTGTCAACGCTGACCGTGCCGCTGCCCGCGAGCGGCCCGATCGACAGTCGCGCATCGTTGAACGCCGTCACTTGCGCTGCTTGCTTCAGCTTGCCCTCAATCGACACGCCCCCAGCAAGCCCCGCCCCAACCGGCCGTCCCGTCCACCGCGCCAGCTTCTCCAGCGATGGCGCTTTGAGCGACACCCGGCCATCAAGATCAAGATCGGGTTGCGTCGCAGCGGTACCCTCATAGCTCAGCGACAACGGCGCAGCCGTCGCCTTCAGTTGCGCTTGGATCGGCCGTCCTTCCATCAGCGCCCGGAACGGTGCCAGCTGCGCGGTGATCGCCACCGGCTCACCGCGCCAGACCAGGTCGCCCTTGGTCTCCAGCGGACTCGCAATATTGGCCAGCGCAAACGTCGCGTTTAACGCCGTCACCGTTTCGTCAATCCCCGCGCGCGCGTCGCGATAACGCACCGTGCCGTCCACCACGCCGACATTGCCGAGGGTCACATCGCTGATGCGGGACCGGCTTGACGACGAGGCCGGCATTTGCACGACCCCAGTCCCATCCGTCGCGCCTTTGACAAAGTCCTGCAGTTCCTTGGGCAGTGCCTTGCCCGGGGTCGTCGCCTGCGCCAGCTGGACCAAGCCCGCATCCGCAAAATCCCAGCTGCGGCGGCCTTGAACATCCACCACCAGATCCACCACCGGCTTGCGCAGGATCAACCGGTCAATTGTCACGTCATGCAGCAACAGCGGCAAGATCTGCACCGCCACTTCGATCTCGGCCACGCGGATCAAAGGTCCGCCACCCATTGCTGGCGGACCCGATAGCGTTACGTCCTTCAACGACACCGCCGGCCGCGGCCATAACGTGAGGCTTGGCCGACCTGCAATGATGAGGTCGCGCCCGGTGCGCGCTTTCACTTCGGCCGCCACTCTGTTCCGGATCACGTCCGTCGGCACAAACATGAAAGCCGCAGCACCCGCCGCCGCTACAAAAACCACCAACCCCAGCAGGCTGTACGTCATAAGCCGGAACCAGCCCATCCCCTCCCGTGGCGGCGGCGGCGGTGGCTTTCGCCCTTTTGTGCGTGTCCGCGGCTGGATGTCTTGCAAACCGTCATCACGCACCCGCGACGTGATAATGCGCGGCAGATTTTCACTCATCTGACCCGGCGACGAAACGTCAGCGCGCGTAGCCTGCGATGGCTGCGGGTCAGCCTGCCGTGGCGAGCGATCACCACTTGTGCGGCTGCGCTCGGAGCCGTCGTCAGGTGCGGGCCGGTAAGTCCCAAGAGAAGGCGGTCGACGCTCTGTCATCGCAGCACAAAGTCACCTGAGTTAAGGCGCGCCGATAGGCCGGACACGGCAAGACGTCGAGACAATAAGCATCCAAGCGAACAAAGGTCGCCTGAGTAACACCCCATGACTACCAAGGCATTCATTCCGTGCACAGGTCTACGACAACAAGTCTATCACACATGGGGCGGGAGAAATCGGCCCCTTTGATGGCGTTTTCCCCGCAGGCATGCCAGCAGGAGTAATGCCGCTGCTCGCCGCCCCCTCGGCCCGTATTGCCTTGTCCATTCTCATCGGCAGCGTCGGTGCGGCCCTTTTCGTCTGGGCGCGCCTGCCATTGCCCTGGTTCCTGGGTGCCCTCACGGCAACCATGGGGGCCGCAGTCCTCAACATCCCGTTCACCGCCCCCCAACGAACCGGCACGCTGTTGCGCGCGATCCTCGGTGTGGCCATCGGCGGGGCCTTCTCGCCGGAACTTCTGGCCCGCGGCGCGCCCATGCTGGTCAGCCTAGCCTGTCTCATCCCTTGGCTCGCACTGCTCATCGTTACCGGCTACGTCTTTTTCACCCGTTTCGCCGCCCTTGACGCGCGGACGGCCTTTTTCGCCTCCGTTCCCGGCGGCATGGCCGACATGGTGTTGATGGCCGAGGAAGCCGGGGCCAACGCCCGCGCTGTCACGCTCATTCAGCTCGCTCGCAACGTCCTCGTTGTCTTCGCACTCCCACTATATCTGCAATGGCACGACGGGCTTTCGGCGGGCCGGCAGGCCTTTGCGGCGCAGTCTCATCTTGCGGATATGACGGCAGGCCATGCGCTGGAATTGATCCTGTTAGGCGTTGTTGGCACTTGGGCTGCCCGTCGTCTTGGTCTCGCCGGTGCCGCCATTGTCGGTCCGATGATCTTGAGCGGTGCCGTTCACGCTGCCGGCCTCACCCAAGCCACTGTGCCATTTGAGATCATGACGCCGACCCAGGTTCTGCTGGGCATCCTGCTCGGCACCCAGTTTCGCGGGCTCACTTGGACCGAGTTTCGCACCACCTTGGCGGTCGGTCTGGCCTTTACCGGCGTGCTGCTGGTGTTGACGCCGCTCTTTGCCGGCCTCGTAGCCCAACTCAGCGGCCTTTCGCCCATGCTGACCGTCATGGGCTATGCGCCGGGGGGCCAGGCCGAGATCAATATCCTGGCCTTCGCACTGCAGGTCGACGTGGCGTTCGTGGCGCTCCACCACCTCGCCCGCTTGGCCCTGATCATGCTCGCCGCCCAGGCCGTGTCGCGCTGGCGGGGCTAGGTTTTTCCAGCAAAAGTGAGCAGCGGTTCTCCCGTTAGAAACACGACCAGGCACCGAGCGTCCCAGATCGGCACCCAGACCGGCACCAGTTCCCGGCACTTGCCCAGTGGCGTTTCATTCCGGCACACGTCCGCAACCGCAAACAGGGACTCGCGGCTTGCACGCCTCTTGCAGTCGTTCTGATCAGTGCCATTGCCCTTTGAAAGTGATCACAATGCTGCGCCGCCAGATGAATGCCCGTGATCGCGACCGTCCGTCGCTTCATCCGATGAGCGGTGTCCTCGGCATCATCCAGCCACGCGTGGCCCATCGCGGGACGATCGCCAGCGCCGCCCAGGAAATGGCCAGAGCCCGCATGGCGCTCGCCCTCCGCGACGACCCACCGCAGGCCCTGCAACTCGCCCTGTTGCAAGCCTACCGGCGTCATCGCCGCTCGCCGCACTGACCAGCAGACGATTGCCTCCCACGGCCGCGACGCCTAAACCGCCGCCTATGGCGCAAGACATCCCTCCCTCCCGCACTCTCAAATCGCTCGAAGATCTCGCCGCAGCTGGCTTGATCGATCCTCATCAGCGATCCACATTGGCCGCCGTCGCTGCCCGCTACGCCATTGCCCTCACGCCAGCCATGATCGCGCTCATCGATCCAGCGAACCCAGACGATCCGATCGGCCGCCAGTTCCTGCCGACCGAACACGAACTGACAACCACACCGCGCGAACATGCCGACCCCATCGGCGATGCGCGCCACGAGAAAGTCCCTGGCCTCGTCCACCGCTACCCTGACCGCGTGCTGCTGAAGCTCACGCACGCCTGCCCGGTCTATTGCCGCTTTTGTTTCCGCCGCGAGATGGTCGGCCCCGGCGGCGCGACGATGCTCGACGACGACAAACTCGCCGCCGCACTGGCCTACATTGCCGCCGATCCTGCTATCTTCGAGGTCATCCTCACCGGCGGCGACCCGCTTATTCTCTCAGCCCGCCGCATTGCTGAGATCACGCGCGCACTCTCAGTTATCCCCCACGTCCAAGTGCTGCGCTGGCACACCCGCGTACCCGTCGTCGCCCCGGAGCGGGTTACGGACGCGCTGGTCGATGCGCTCAACACGTCGTCTGGAAAAGCCGTTTTCATCGGCCTGCACACCAACCACGCCAGCGAACTGACGCCCGAGGCCCGCATTGCCATCGCCCGCCTCATCGATGCCGGCATTCCGCTGCTCAGCCAGACCGTCTTGCTCAAAGGCATCAACGACACCCCCGCCGTCATGGCCGATCTGATGCGCACCCTCGTCAGCTTGCGCGTCCGCCCCTACTATCTCCACCACATGGACTTAGCCCCCGGCACCAGCCACTTCCGTACCACCATCGCCGAGGGCCAGGCGCTGATGCGGGCCTTGCGCGGCACGCTCTCCGGCCTGGCGCAGCCCACCTACGTCCTCGACATTCCCGGCGGCGTCGCCAAAGTGCCCATCTCACCCACCTACCTCGAACCCTCCGGCCAAGTCCGCGCCCCCGACGGCTCCCTGCACCCGGGGCCGGAGTAGGTGGCGACTGGGGGACAGTTGCCTGTCCTCCAACGATCCTGCGTCGACGGCCCCGAAGTCACGGCCAACGCGATCCCCCCACAACCGTCAGGGCCGTCATCATGGCTGCGGTCACGCTCCGCGTGCTTCACACGACGCGGCCACCGCGCACCCGCGACCGATCATCAAGCACGCCGCTACCCAAGCGCTGTCCACCCCACCCCTTCGACCTCCCGGAGTTTGACGTGCGTTCCAGCGCAGCAAACATCCGAGACCTTCCCCGCGTAACGATGACGCGCGTCGCTTCCTCTCGGGTTAGCTTTGAGCTCTGAAGCCAGATAAAAGCGCTGAACCGCGCGTTTTCCGGGAAACCGGACTTTGGTATCCGGCACCCATGCACCAACGCCGCATTGTCCGACCGCCCATCCCCCACCAGCCTCCGGTCCCCCGGACCGCCCCGGCGCATCAGCGCCGAAGCGGATCCGGGGTCCTCATCCCTCGCCATTGGAACGTGCTGCCAAACCCGCCCCCCATGCTCTATACTCGCCCCAAAACCGCCACGCCCGGAGCCCGCGCCCCATGCCCATGAACGCCCACGACATTGAAAGCCTGATCAAGGCCAAGTTCCCCGACGCTGTGATCGAAATCCGCGACCTCGCCGGCGACGGCGACCACTTCTCAGCCCACGTCGTCGCG
>JANNEU010000350.1:0-1870 GCA_031379035.1 Hyphomicrobiaceae bacterium
GGCTGCCACCTGTTCTCGATCAACGCGCCGTTCCATATTGGCGCCACCACCATGGGCTATGGCCTCGGCACGGCCTCGGCCTCCGCCTTTAACGTCCCGGCCAAGAAGCGCCCAATTTCGATCATGGGCGACGGCGGCTTCTGGCACAACGGCCTGACGTCCGGCATCGGCAATGCCGTCTTCAACAAATCCGACGGATTGATTGTCGTCGTCGACAATCACTATTCCGCAGCGACGGGCGGACAAGACATCCTGTCCTCGCGCGCCGATAACCGCAGCCGCGCCACGCAGCATCCGATTGCGAAAGCCGTGCGCGGCGTCGGCGTCAACTGGGTGCGCCAGATTGATCGCACCTACGATGTCGCCAAACTGCGCGATACCATGCGCGAAGCACTCACCAGCAAAGAAAAAGGCCCCAAGGTCATTGTCGCCTCGTCCGAGTGCATGCTGAACAAGCAGCGCCGCGAAAAGCCACTGGTGCAGACGGCCATCAAATCCGGCAAGCGGACGGTCAAGCCCCGCTTCGGTGTCGACGAGGACATCTGCACTGGCGACCACGCCTGTATTCGCCTCTCGGGCTGCCCATCGCTGTCGGTCAAACACACCGACGATCCGCTGAAAGAGGATCCCGTCGCGTCTATCGACAACACCTGTGTCGGCTGTGGCAATTGCGGCGAGGTGGCGGAGGCGGCTGTGCTGTGTCCATCGTTTTACCGCGCTGACGTCGTGCACAATCCGAGCCCCCTCGACCGTTTCGCTGCCCGCATCCGCAGCGCTGCCATCGGCTGGCTGATGCGCCGGCGCGAGCGCGGCCGCGTCGCATTTCCGGCGTGAGCGCACCGATGGACCACGCGCCCGCCAGCCTCGACCACACAGCCTCGACCGGCCGACCCATCTCGCTGGCCATCGTCGCCATGGGTGGCCAAGGCGGCGGTGTGCTCGGCGACTGGATCGCGCAGGTGGCGCAAAGCAACGGCTATGTCGTGCAAGCCACATCTGTCCCTGGCGTCGCCCAACGTACCGGCGCGACGATCTACTACATCGAGATGATCCGCCGCCGGGCCCATGGACCATCGCCCGTACTCGCGCTGATGCCCGTGCCTGGCGACGTCGATGTGGTCATCGCGTCTGAGTTCATGGAAGCCGGGCGGGCAATCCTGCGCGGTCTCGTCACGCCTGACCGCACCACCTTGATCGCCTCCAGCCAACGCGCCTACGCCGTCTCCGAGAAGGCGCAACCCGGCGACGGCACCGCCGACAGCGCAACAGTGACGGAAGCGGCCGCCATCGCCGCCAAGCGCCGCATCGTCGCTGATTTCGCCGAGATCGCTGAACGCTCCGGCAGTGTCATCTCGGCGAGCCTGCTTGGCGCACTTGCCGCATCCAACGCGCTGCCCTTCACCCGCGAACACTTCGAGCAAGCCATCCGCAGCGGCGGCGTCGGTGTCGAACCGAGCCTCAAGGCTTTCGCTGCAGCATTCGCAGAAGTCGGCCGCGATGCGGTGCCCGTCGTTCGCGCCATCGGCAAGGTGCTGCCCGAACTGCCCATCGCCGCCGGCCATCGAGAGTTGGACGCGTTGCTCGCCCGCATACGCAACGACTTTCCTGCCGGCACGCAGCGCATGATCTACGCGGGCGTCCGTCACCTCGTTGATTATCAGGACCCCGCCTACGCAGCGGAGTACCTGGATCGATTGACGGCCGTGTTGGCGACAGATCGTGCCACCGGCGGCGAAACCAAAACATTTGCGCTCACCACCGAAGTCGCGCGCCAGCTCGCCCGCGCCATGGCCTATGACGATATCGTCCGGGTCGCCGATCTCAAGACACGCCGCACCCGTGCCGCGCGTGTCGAGCGCGAAGTTGGCGT
>JANNEU010000374.1:0-25907 GCA_031379035.1 Hyphomicrobiaceae bacterium
TCGGCCGGCACGAAATCCTGCACGCTCGGCGGCAGAAGGTGCGGCTGATCGATCTTCCAGGGGCGAAAGTGCTTGCTCATGGCTCAAGAAGGAATCAGACTCGCCCCCAAAACGCCAGCGACTACTCGGACAGGCTCCTAGGCCTCCTAATTCTCTGGAGCCGGCGCGTGACGATTCCCGCCACATAAATCGGCGGCATCCACCCGTGAGCCTGGGCAGCGATCGCCACAGATAGGCTGTGACGATGCGTGGCCATAGCTTCCGGCGATTGAGCCGCAGTGCGTTCGCGATGACGCTGACAGAAGACAGCGCCATGGCAGCCGCAGCTATGATCGGCGACAGAAGGATATTGAATAGAGGATTAAGGACATCAGCTGCTATGGGGATGCCGGCGGCAATTTAGATGAAGGCGACGAAAAGGGTCTGGCGAATGTTAGGCGTCGTCGCCACCGAAACGTGTCGCGCACGGACAATGCCATTGAGATCACCCTTCAATCGCCCTTCAAAAGCGGATTTTCAGCGCTTTCCATGGCGACTTCTGTCCCGGTGCCGGTGCCGATGGCGAGGCCGAAGTCGGCGGCGGCCGGTGCGGGTGCGTCATTGAGGCTATCGCCACGACCCGGCTTTGCGCGCGGAACCGCTTGACGACCTTGCTCTTGGCCTCAGGCAGTACTTCAGCTTCGACCTCCGTGATGCCGCGCTTGTCCGTCAGCGCCCCTGCCATCGTCGCATTGTCGCCCGTCAACATGATGACGCGAATGCCAGCCGCGCGAACCTCGCCGCATTGGATCGAACGCCGTGCGCCCGGTGGCGACGACGTTCACCGCATAGCGTCTTGAGCCAGCGCCGTGCCGGCAATCATCCACTAGCGAATCGCAGTGCGCCTTCGAACGCCAAGCCCAAAGATCATTGCGATGCGGGGCATCTTGTGTCGCGTGTGTTCGTCAGAGATCGACAATTTCTGCAGTGCTCAAACGATCACGTGCTCGACAGGCCGCCTGAGTGATGGTGGCAGTTCTGGTCCTGCGCCGAAGCGCACGACCAGATCAGGCATTCGGTCGCCAAGCCCGAGAAATGCAGCGAACTGTTTGCGGAGCGCAGGGACTTCGACTGGCTGGTTGACGAATGCGTATTTCAGCCCAAGGGCCGTCGCCTGAAGTGCGAAACGCTGGCAGGCACGACCTGCCTCAATCCAGTGCGATTTATCATTGCGGTCGCAGATAAAGACGGCAAGGCCGGCCGAACTTTGGATGTGCTTGCGATACTTCTCGTTCTCGCGGCCTTCCGTGAAGACGAGCGGGAGGGCTGCGCGTGCGAGCCAAGCCGGCAGCGCCAGATTGCCTGAGGCGCGTGAAAACAGGCCGTCACGGGTTGCCACGGTATCGGTTTCGTTGAACCGTATCCACGACTTCAATTCCGTCATGAACGCCGGATCTCGCATCTGAGCGGTGTTGCCCTGGATGACGTAGTCGCTGACGTTGGCTTTGCGCTTGTCGTCGGTGATCAGCATCACCGAGACGCCAAGGCTCGCGCCTGCCTGCTCCAGCAATCGCAGTGCATCGGTGCCGACTGGCTTGCCATCGTAGGCGGCCCGGGTGCACTGGCGGCGCAGGATGACATCGAGCAAGACGGAATGGTCTGCCACCATGGGCTCGAGAGGAATCATCATCCGGTTGTCAACAAAACTCGGATGGGCTTTCAGACCCATGGCGGCTGCCGCTCGTACGAGATTTTCGGCTGCGCACCCCAGAGACGCGAAGACATGATGGTCGTCCGGATCGACGGCCGGGCACCTCCGTGACAGATCAGGTGCCATCGTAATGTGCTTGTCTGACAGCGTGAATTTCCATGGCTGCGTATTGTGGCTGTTCGCTGCGAGGGACGCGAAGCGTACGAGTTCCCGAAGGCCGCCTTCCGGCTGCAGCGGTGCCCGCAAGGAGCGCGAGAGTTCCTCGTACGTCATCGACGCCTCGGCTCGGACGGGCCCTGAAGTCAAAGCAGTCGTGCCAGCCAATGCCACGCTTTGCAAGAGAAGTGCACGTCGATCGATCATTTCGCTGCTCCGGCTGCGCTTGCCTCAGTGGTCGAGTAACGTTGCCGACTTCGGGCACCCGCCGCTTTGATTTGCCGCAAAGCCCCCAGCGAGTGACCATCGTGTATGGCGACGGCCATGCCCCCTGGAGTGTCGAGATGCTCGAAGTATCTAAGCAAGAATGTGGCGTCCCGTCGGATCGACGTGTCGACCGCTGGCTCAACGAGGTCCCGGGTTCAATCAAGGTTCCTTTCTGCCTCGGGCACCAATTTGACAGACGTATCCTGCACGCTTGCATCGGCGAACGCTGAAACCCTTGACGGACGTCAATCCTCAAGCATGAGAACCGCTCGGGCGCGCCCGGAAACGACGTCTGCCGGTCCGTTGGCGTCGATGTGTTTCCACTCCGTCACGCGCGGCGCACGTGCGAGCTGGCGCTCAACGATCTCGGCTGTGGCGTCGGAGGCATCGCCTTCGCGCCGGTTGACCCGAGCTTTCATGGTGTCCGGTGCGGCGTCCAGCCAAAGGCCCTGGAACGGGACGTGCGCCTGGCGTGCAATCGCCGCGACAGCGGAGCGTTCCGCCAACGTCGAAAAGACGCCGTCAACTACCACGCTATGGCCGGCGGCGAGGGCCGCGGCGGCGCGGGCAGTGACACGATCATACGTCGCTCGGATCGCACGATCTGAATAGGCTGAGTCCGGCAGCCGTTCCAACTCATCTATCCCAGTAAGCCATTTGCGTTCGAGATCGGTGCGGAGATGTAAAGCTCCCGGAACCGCGCCAATCCATGGTGCCAGTGCAGCCGCTAGGGTGGTCTTGCCCGTGCCAGAGAGGCCGCCGATGGCGACGAGGCGCGGCTGCGGGGGTCGCAGATACACGGCGGCATGCTCCAAGGTCTCGACGACATGCGCGGCTGTCTTCGTGCGATCGACGGCGGCGATGGCGAGGCGGTCGAGCGCGACCATGGCGCGAACGCACGCTCTGAGACCCAAGTATACCGGCAATGCGGCGAGCCCACTGAGATCCAGCAAGTTTCCCGAGCGCCAAAGATAGCGATTGAGTAGCAGGCTTGCCGAGACGCGGTGGCCGCTTCGGTCGAGATCCATCAATAGGAATGACAGATCATACAGCGTATCAATCGTCGCCAACTGCTCATCGAACTCCAGAGCGTCGAATGGCACAGGTTCGCCCTGCCACAGCACGATGTTAGCGAGATGGAGATCGCCGTGGCAGCGCCGGATGCAACCGCCCTCGGCGCGCTCGGCGCGAATTTCAGCGCTCCTGACCAACTGAAGTTCGACGCCGGCCGTTACCTTCGTGGAGGCAGTTACGACAACTTGGTCCGTACAACGCTGAATAGATTGAAGAACTGAGCGTGCAATCTCGGCTGTTCGGTCAACTGCCGATGCCTGTGGAGGCGCGGCACGGTGATACGCGAGGACCTTATCGGCGAGCGTCTTCGTGACTTCGTTGGTGAGCGCACCGCGGTCACAGATGTTGGAGAGCAACGCGTCCTGCTCGAACCGCGCCATGCAAACCGCCCATTCGACCACTTCGCCCTCGCTGCCCCCGACAGCGAAGGTGCCGTTGTCGCGGCGGCGGATGGCGACGATGTCGCGATAGAGCCCGGGTGCGTGTGGTGCATTGAGTTCGAGCTCGCGACGGCAGACCCGATGCCGCGCCTCGAGCGTCGAGAAATCCAGATAGGGGAGACGGACGGCGCGCTTGACTTTGAGCACGTCTTGGCCGGCCATGAAGACATAAGCCGCGTGGGTTTCGATAACCTCGACGCGGTCCGGCGGAGCTGGCCACGTGCTTGGAGATCGCAGCGCGGCAATCACGCTCTTCTGGTCACCGTTGCTCGTCATCGTGGCTGTCCTCAGACCTCAACACCGCCGCAGGCGTCAGGAGCACCTGGGCAAGGTAACGATACAGCCGGCAGCGGCCCTGCCACTTGATCCGGATCAGGGCTCCTGCCGCCGCGAACTCCGATGGGAAGATGGTGCCTATAGGTGCCGATGCTCGCTAGTTTTTGAATGAAAGCGCGATTCCTCATGACGATCCGCAATCTGGAAAAGCTCCTGAACCCGACCTCGGTTGCGCTGATCGGTGCCAGCACGCGACCGGCGTCCATTGGCAACACGGTTGCGCGCAACCTCCTGCATGGTGGCTTCAAGGGGAAGATCTCGCTGGTCAATCCGCATCACCGCGAGGTTGAGGGCGTTCAGTGTTACGAATCGGTTGGTGCCCTCGCCAGTCCGCCCGATCTCGCGGTGATCGCCACGCCGCCGGCGACGATCCCTGCGATCGCAGCGGAGCTTGCCGCGCGCGGTACAACGGCCATCACCGTCATTTCGGCGGGCGTGACCGGCACCGACCGCCAAGCCATCCTTGATGCAGGCCGGTCGGCGTGCGTGCGCGTACTCGGCCCCAACTGTCTCGGCCTGTTGGTTCCCCCGATCGGCCTCAATGCGAGCTTCGCCCAGGCCACTACAAAGCCTGGAAAACTGGCGTTCCTGTCCCAATCGGGCGCGCTGGTGACCGCAGTGATCGATTGGGCCAACGGCCGCAGTATCGGTTTTTCGCACATCATTTCGCTCGGCGACATGGCCGATGTCGACTTCGGCGATCTGATCGACTATCTGGCTGGCGATCCGAACTGCAGCGCAATTCTCTTGTACATTGAGGGAGTTACGGACGCGTGCAAGTTCATGTCAGCGGCCCGGCGCGCAGCCCGTGTGAAGCCGGTGATCGCAATCAAATCCGGCCGCCACGCAACGGCAGCGCGTGCGGCGGCTTCGCATACTGGAGCGCTCGCTGGGTCGGACGCGGCCTACAGCGCAGCATTTCGCCGGGCAGGGGTGCTGCGCGTGACCGAGCTGCACGAGCTCTTCGACGCAGCTGAGATGATCGCTAGCGTGCCGGTGCTGAGGGGGGAGCGGCTCGCCATCCTGACCAATGGCGGGGGCGCGGGGGTATTGGCCACCGATACACTGGCCGATCTGCGCGGAGTGCTGGCGGAGCTGGCACAGGAAACGATCGCGAAACTCAACGCGCATATGCCGGCGGCCTGGTCACACGGGAATCCGGTCGACATTGTGGGGGATGCGGACGCGGCGCGCACCACGACGGCGCTTAACATCATCGCGAGCGATCCTGCCTGTGACGCCGTACTCGTCATGAACTGCCCAACGGCACTCTCGTCCAGCACGGATATGGCGCGCGCCGTCGCGGCGGCAATTGCCGCGGGAAAGTCTGGCAAGGTGTTTCTGACCAACTGGCTCGGGGCTGAAAGCGCAGCTGAGGGGCGGCGCATTTTTCACGCAGCATCGATCCCCAGCTTTGAGACGCCGGCTGCGGCCGTCACTGGCTTCATGCAGCTGGTGCGCCATCGGCGCGCGCAAGACGCGCTGATGCGGACACCGCCACCAGCAGACGATACGCTTCTGATTGCTCGTGGTGTCGTGGATGCTGTCATTGCCGCAGCTCTCGTAGCGGGACGCACTATACTTTCGGAGCCGGAAGGCAAGGCGATGCTGGCCGCCTATGGGATTCCGGTCGTCGAGACGCGCATCGCCGAAACGCCAGAAGCGGCGGCCGAGGTTGCGCGCGAGATGTTGCAATCGGGGGATCCCGTTGTGCTGAAGATTCTGTCCGACGATATCTCGCATAAATCCGATGTTGGCGGCGTGAAGCTGGGGCTCGGATCGCCGCAGGCTGTGCTGGATGCCGCGCGCAAAATGATCGAGCGGGTGAAAGCGCAGAAGCCCGAGGCGCTTCTGCGAGGCTTTACGGTGTCGCCGTTCGTCGTGCGGCCCCAGGCGCACGAGCTTATACTGGGCATTACAGAGGACCGCACGTTTGGGCCGCTTGTGCTGTTTGGTGCCGGCGGAACGGCGGTTGAGGTGATGGCTGATACGGCATTGGCGCTGCCGCCCCTTGATCTCGTGCTTGCGGACGATCTCATACGTGAGACGCGCATACATCGGTTGCTGGCCGGCTACAGGGACCGCCCCGCGGCGAACATATCCGCTATTGCCAAAGCACTTGTGCGACTGTCGGCCCTGGCGGCGAACCATCCAGAGATCCGCGAATTGGATATCAACCCGCTGCTCGCGGATGCGCGGGGCATCGTGGCGCTCGACGCGCGTGTTCGGTTGGCGGATCCAAGCGCAATGCCGCGGGCCTCAATGGCTATCCGCCCCTATCCGGCGAAATGGCAAGCGGAAACGGATATTGAGGGCCTGGGCGGCGTGCTGCTCCGGCCCATCCGCCCCGAAGACGAGCCGCTCTACGAGGCATTTTTCGACAAGGTGACGATGCAAGACCGCCGCCTGCGGCTGTTCACACCGTCGAAGCACCTGACGCATGGATTTCTCGCGCGCATGACGCAGATCGACTACGCGCGCGAGATTGCCTTTGTCGCTATTGCGCGTGCCAGTGGAGAGTTGATGGGCGTGGTCCGTTATACGGCGGATCCGGATCTCCAGCATGGGGAGTTCGCGATCTTGGTTCGCTCCGATCTCAAAGGACACGGGCTCGGATGGCGTTTGATGCAGCAACTTATTGACTACGCGAAAGTGGAGAAGCTTCAGGCTCTGACAGGTATGGTGCTCGAAGAAAACGATGGCATGCTCAAAATGTGCGAGGAGATGGGCTTTAAGCGCGTGACAAAACTTGACGATCCAGGTGTCGTCCACGTCAGACTGGCGCTGCGGCCGGACGCCGCGGGATAGGGCGAGACAGTCATTTCATTGATCGAGATCAGCGTCGGACGCAAAGGCGGGCTCTACGGCTTTATGGAGGATCCGTAGCCAGCAACGCTTCAATCGGGGACGCAATCATGATCGCCAGTCGTATTGGTCTTTGGCTCCTGGTCTTACTTTGGTTCACGACGCGGCCTGCGGCGGCCGAGCCGACGGTTCGTCTCTATCTGTTCGGCGCGGCCCACTGCCAGCTGTGTCAGAAGGCGCTCGTATATCTGGAGCGCACGAACGCCGCCGACACGCGTTTCACGTTCCGGGGCTTCGACATCGAGCGCAGCAGTGCGGAAGCTGAATTGTTCCTCCGGGTCGTGCTCGACATTGGGATCGAGGAACCGGTGGATCCGATCATCATCATCGGACCACATGTCCTACTGGGGTTCGATGACGATGCAACGAGTGGCCCAGAGATCATGAAGCGGATCGAGAGATGTCAGACCGAGACATGTCCCGATTTGGTCACCCAACTGCAGGCCCTGGGGCCGGCGGCAAGCGGCAAGCGCGCTTGGCAGGTAAGCCGCAAATGACAAATATAGCCCGTGAGAACGAGCTGGCGACGGTGCTGCCGATTGTCGAAGGGCTGCCGCCAAATGTAGGCAACACTTCACAATGCCTCTGTCGCTCTGTCAGGCGCGACGGCGCGCAAGTACAACAGGTGCGAGGGCTAATATGGCGACAAGTACCAGGTAGAGGCGGCCGGCCGGGGTTACAAGGTAGTTGAATTGATCAGCCATCGTGATGCCGCGTAGCGGCAACCCGATGGCGAAGTCAGCCAACAGAATCAGAACCGCCGCGCCGCCGCCCATAACGAGCAGGTCCGGCAGCACATGTGAGATTTGCATGCGTCGCGATACATAGCGCGCCGCCCAAACGATCGCAGCCAGCATAAAGGGAGCCTCAATGAGGACGGCTACTGTATTGCCGACCATCGGCTCCAGAAGCAAAACACGCACGGGGCCCAAGCCGAAGCCAACGGCGAACACAAGTGCGAAGTAGTGCGCGGCGGCGGTCAGTGTGCGTGTCATGATTGCTCCTTCGCCTATCAGCCTCGCGCGATGCAGAGGCCCGCGAAGGACAATTCTATCGCCTTATACGTCGAGCGATTATATCGACCTGACGTCCAACCCTAACATCCGTCACGGCCGTGAGGGCGGCCACCCAAGCAAGCCAATTCTTCTGGCGATGGCCAAACCAGCAGCAGTGTTGCCGCTTGCACGGCGCGAGAGTTCAACGACACCATTAACCTGCACTTTGCTTGAGTGGCCGCCGTCACGCCCCGCGTGCTCCGCACGACGCGGCCATGATGAATTATTGAAGTAACGGGTCGGAAGTTCCGAGCGCTGGTATTACTTCCGCTCAAGACGTTCCTTGATTTTGCGCTCTTCCCAGTCCTGACCGAAGCGGCGCGACGGCGTGAAAACGGCGACCCCGTGGAAGAAGAGACCGATACCCCAGCCGATTGCTGGCCATTGAACCCACCAGCCCGACTTCGGTAGCAACATGTTCAGGGCGATAAGTCCGGCGATGACGCAGCCATAGACCAGCGCGTGAATGTAGAAACCCTTGAGGGCTGCAACCTCACGTTTGGCTTTGATGTACTCGGGAGCGTCGGTCATGGGAGGTGCCCTCCTTGCGGTCCTGACGATGCGGGAAGTCGCACGCGTCAATCGAGGTCTTCGACAGAGACAACGCGGAATGCGCGCTGCACGTGATCATGCTCGGTGATTGAGACGTATTCGCCGGGCACGAACCGGTGTTTGTCGAACTTGAAGCCTGGTTCGTCGTCGCTCTCCGTGGCTGGATTGTAGTCAAAGACCCAGGCGCCGCCGCGGCGGTGGACGAGCTTGCCGAGTTCGTTCGGTCGGCCAGCCCAGAAGCGTGTCACGCTGCAACGCTCACGTGCCTTGGCCCACTCAGCTGCAACGAGATGCTCACTGTCGTCGAGTGGGGCTACGAACTCATAGCCGTGGTTTCTGCTCCCGTTCGGAAACTCGGGGTTGCGCGCGAGTTCGAGGCGTATGCGTTTGAGGGGCATCGGATCAGCTCCAGTTCAATGCGACATCAGGATGGGGCGGTCCATGCGGGCAAGAGTATCGCGGGACGCACCGCCAAGGATGAACTCACGGAAGCGCGAGTGTCCGTACGCGCCCATGACCACGAGGTCGGCACCACGTGATGTGGCCTCTCGTAGGATTGCTTCGGCCGCATCGCCGCGCGGTGCGTGGGCGATTGCTGCTTCGCATTTGAAGCCGTGGCGCGCGAGCGTGGTGCAGAGGTCTGCGCCGGGAGCTTCTGCTGCCATGACAGGGTCGGACGACGTGTCGATCCACAGAACCGTCACTTCCGCACCATGCGGCAGGAGAGGAATGGCGTCGAAGGCGGCACGCGCCGCCTCGCGGCGGCCATTCCAGGCGATCAATGCGCGCTTAGCTGGCATCACGGCACGCCCGTTGTTGGGCACCACGAGGACCGGCCGGCCGGCTTCCATGACAATGCGGTCAGACGCCTCCAAGAAAGTTGAATAGCTCCAGCTCGCATTGTCTTGTGACATGACGACCAGATCGGCGCTGCGTGCGTATTCAAGCACTACGGCAGCCGCAGTGCCGAACTGCGCATCGGACTCCTGCCATTCGCAGCTGAGTTCTTGCCGCCGCCCAGCTTCATTGAAGATCGCCTTCAGCTTGGCCATGTCGGTTTGATAGGCCACACGATGCGCGTCAATCGTCGTGGAGACGCTGGCGGGATCGAAGGCCGGAGTGACAACATAAGGAGGCACGACGGCCAACCCAACAAGATGTGCTTTGTGCTTTTGCGCTAGCGCGGCTGCCACCCCGAGCAGACGCTCCGCCCGGGAGATATCGTTGAGATAAACGAGAATGGTTTTGCAGGACATGGCGTCATACTCCTGATCGAGACAAAACTCGGTACTAAAATTCATGCGTATGCTCGCGATAAGTGCTGTGCCGGAGCAAGGTCTGGGTGCTTGACGCGCGCCGGCTTCGAAGTGTTTGCGTGAAGATCCTGGATAAGGGCCGATATCGCCGATGCACGGCCCGCAACACCCATCTGTTCTGGGGCGAGACCAGCGTTGTCGAAGTCTCCCAAAGCCCGGCAGAGGCTGTGGTTGCTTTCGAACATGGCCAACGCGATCCGGTTTCGATCGGCACCGCTGCTCATCGGCGAGATCCAGTTAAATGGGCCGGTACGCATCGCGCTGCTGTGATGTCTCAGGACGGAGGGACGATCGAGAGGCATGGCAGTGTTTTCGACGCTTGCTGGTGAAAGGCATCCGGAACGGGGGATCTTCAGGACGCCAACTTAAGTTGCTGTTCGGACGACGCTCCGTTCCCTGCCGCCATCTCCAAGGCAGCAAGATCGCAGATGGTCACGAGAATGCATTGCTCGAGATCAATCAGCCCTTCGATGCGGAACTTCGTGAATGTGCGGCTCACGGTCTCGATGGTCAGGCCGAGAAAGTCGGCGATGTCGGTGCGGGTCATGGGCAGGACGATCTCGCACGCGTTCTCGCCGCGGCGGCCGCTGCGCCGGGAGAGCGCGAGCAGGAAGGCAGCCAGACGTTCACCGGCAGAGCGATGGCTGACGGTCATCAGCAGGTCGTGGGCAGCAGCAAGTTCTTCGGAAACCGCTTCATAGAGCCGGAGACCAAGATTTGTATCGCGGCGCGCGCTGTCCCGCAGGCCGGCGACCAGGAAGCTTTTCAGCCGCGTTTTGGTGCCGGCCAGGGCGCTGGCCGAGTGTTCGCGAATGGCACCTAGGCCAATAAAATCTCCGGGATAGGCAAAATTGACGATCTGCCGGCGGCCGTCGGGAAGGCCACGGTAAATGCAGACATGCCCAGCTTCGACGCGGTAGACATGGGTGGCTGGGTCGCCCTCACGGTAAACGTGCTCCTTGGCCGAGACGACGCGGACTTTGCCTTCGGGAAGGCTGCGGGTCAGGTCGTCGGCACGAGGCGGGGCGGCACGAGGAGGAAGGGCTACCAGATGCTCCAGTTGGGCCGTTTCGGTCGGGCAGTGATTGGTCGCCAGCATGGTCAATCCTCGATACGGTTGGTGGCTTCTGATCGCCGATGACCTTAGTAAAACAGCCGCACGTAGCGGCTGTGCGATCGGTTGGTAATGGAGTGTGAGAGAGTGTAACAAAGGGAAAGCCGAGGACCTTCTTCATGCCGCACGCAGAAAATGCCCCGCACATTCTTGTCGTCGACGACGAAGACGCCGTGCGGACCCTGCTCAGGGAGTGCTTTGAGATGGAAGGCTTTAGGGTTTCGGAGGCGCGCGACGGTCAGGAGTTGGCGACGCAGCTTACGGCAGACGCGCCGGACCTGATCACGCTGGATCTGAAGCTTGGCGGCGAGAACGGGCTTGAACTCGCGCGCAAGATCCGCGAGACGCGCAATGTGCCGATCGTGATGATAACTGGCAAGAGCGACACCATCGACCGTGTCGTGGGGCTTGAGTTGGGCGCGGACGACTATATCGGTAAGCCGTTTCACGTGCGCGAAGTGCTGGCACGCGTGCGGGCGGTTCTGAGGCGCTATCAAAACGTGCCGTCACTGGCGGTCGTGGTGGAGACACCTGTGGCCGCTGGCGAGAGCTACGCCTTCGGCGAATGGCATCTCGACCTGCCTCGGCGCGAACTCAAGTCATCGGGCCGCGCCGCGCTGGAGCTGACGACGGCCGAGTTCAACATGCTTGAGATGTTCGTCAAACGGCCGGCCCGCGTGCTCTCGCGCGACAACATCATGGATCTACTGAAAGGCCACGAGTGGTCGCCTTTCGACCGTTCGATCGACGCGCTCATCGTGCGCGTCCGCCGCAAGATCGAACCGGAGCCGGAGACGCCGCGCATGATCAAGACCGTGCGCGGAGTGGGTTACGTGTTCGCAGCGGAGGTCAAGAAGGTTTAGGACCGAGAGCGCGCCAGAGCGCCTGCGCCAGCTCGCCGCGGCTGAACGGTTTGCGCAGGATCTCAGGTTGCGGCTCGCCGGGGGCTTGGGAGCGCAAGACAGCGTCGGGATAACCTGAGGCGAGCAGCACGCGCAGGCTCGGCGCGTTGGCCTGGACCCAACGCGCCACATCGAAACCGGACATGCCACCGGCCATGACGACATCGCTCAAAACCAGATCAAAGTGGTTCCGGTCTGCGATGGCCTCAAGTGCCTCTGGGCCACTCGCAACCGCCGAGACCACATAGCCAAGCGCCTCAAGTTGGCTTCTGACGACTTCGCGAACCTCCGCGTTATCCTCGACCAACAGGACACGCTCGCCGGCGGAGCGGAGGGCGAGATCGCCATTGCGCCCCTCGGCTGAGGCGATGTGATCCTGCTCGGCCTGCGGGAGATAGAGATTGACCGTCGTGCCGTGGCCAACCTCGCTGTAAAGCGTCACGGCTCCACGCGCCAGCTCGACGAAACCGTAAACAGTGCTGAGCCCAAGGCCCGTTCCCTTGCCGGTTTCCTTGGTGGTGAAGAACGGCTCGAAGGCATGGCGCAGCACGACTTCCGACATGCCGCATCCCGTATCGGAGACAGACAGGCGGACATAACGTCCGGCTGTCACCACAACGCCGGCATCCATGCGATCCGCTTCGATGGTCACGTTCGCGGTCTCGATGACCAACTTGCCGCCGCCGGGCATGGAGTCTCGCGCGTTGATGGCGAGATTGAGGATCGCGTTCTCGACTTCGCTGGCGTCAGCGATAACCGTCCACGGTGCTGGTTCGAGGCTGGTGGCCAGGGTCACTTGCTCTCCGAGCGAGCGCTCGAGCAGCTCTGCCATGCCGATCACGACTTCGTTCAGGTTCATCGAAATGGCCTCGAACGGCCGTCGGCGCGCAAAGGTGAGGAGACGAGCCGTCAACCGCGATCCCATGCCCGCGGCATCCTGGGCCCGCTGCAGGTGGGTGCGCGACTTCTCGTCCTGAAGCCGCATTTCGAGCAGCTCCAGATTGCCGATGATGACAGTGAGTAAGTTATTGAAGTCGTGCGCAATGCCACCGGTGAGCTGCCCGAAGGCTTCCATGCGTTGCGTTCGGATCAACTGTGCTTGCGCCTCTTCGCGACGTACCATTTCCAGGCGGAGTTCTCGCGTCGCATCAGCAATCCGTTGTTCCAGCAACGCCTGCGATTGCTTGCGTTCCGTAATGTCGCGAAGGACTGCCGTATAGATCCGCCGACCGCCGACCTGGACCCTTGAGATGGATGCTTCGGCCGGAAACGTCTCACCGCTCTTACGCTGGCCAAGAATCTCACCACGCTCACCCATCCGGCGCGCCGGCACCTCAGACGTGGCAAAGGATCGGACATGATCGCCGTGGGGCGCCTGAAACCGCAGCGGCATCAGAACGGTCAGCGGCTTGCCGATCACCTCTTCGCGCCTATAGCCGAAAATAACTTCGGCGCCATCGTTGAACATCGTGATCAATTGATGCTCATCCATCGATATGATGGCGTCAGCGGCGATCAATACGATCCCGGCAAGCCGCGAGGCGGCGTCTTCATGGGCCAGCGAAGACGTGCGCCGCTCCGTGACATCGCGCATGACGCCGACGATGCGGACCGCCTTGTCGTCATGAAACTCTGCGCGGCCGATGGCAGCAATCCAGCGAAGTCCGCCGTCATAAGGGCGGATCAGTCGAAATTCGAGGTCGAACAGGCCGCCGGCACCGGGCTCCAATGCTCGTCGCCACGCTTCTTTCCACGCATCGCGATCGCCCGGGTGCACGGCTGCGGCACAGGAGTCGACTGTCGGCACCGACGGCCAGACGCCCAGCGTCTCGGCTGTGTGGCTATCCCACGTGACAAGACCGGTGTCTGCATGCCAGTGCCAACAGCCGATCTTGCCAGCATGAAGAGCGAGCTGCACCAGCTCCGACGTTTCCGGCATTTCTGATGGGGACACGATGGCTCCTGGTTGGCGCGTGGCTCACAACGAACCCACAGCAGACATTTCAAACGTAGCAGTTTCATACACCAGAAACCACTCGGCGGACCGTAGCCATTCAAACGAAAAGGCGGGCAGGGTATTCACCCCACCCACCGTCTATTTCGGAAGCGGACTCTCTTATGGATCAGGCACCAACCCGCAGATTGTCGATGACCTTTGTGACGCCCGGAGCAGCCCAGACCGCGTCCTCGACACGATCCATCTCCTCAAGAGATTCGACACTGCCTGTCAGCGTTACGGTTCCGTTTGATATGGCGATGGAAACCTTTCCAGCCTCCACGTCGGCGTGCCGCTTCAGTGCGTCGCTGATGCGGTGTCGAATGTCCGAGGTATGCGCGCGTGGCTTCAATGCGATAAGGTTGACGACATTGATGACGCCGCCGACGTGCGCGATGTTCGCCACGATGTTGGCCCGCTGGTACTGCCATTCAACTTCACCGGTCAAAGTGACAATCCCATTCTTGATCTCGGCTTGGATGCCTGACCCGGGTACCGACACGTTCCACCTGAGGACGTTGGCAATGCGCTCGGCCAAGCCCTCGTCCGTGGTCCGGTGCAGGCTCTCCAGCAGAACATCGATATGATCGACGACGGCCGTCACGCCGGACACCCGCTTGACAGCCTGCTTGGCTGCCAGCTTTTGGAGATATGTCGGTATGTGACCGCTGAGTGTAACGGCAGCATTGCTGACCGCAACGCCGATCCTCGCTTCGTCGATCTCGGCGTCCCATTGCAGTTCGGCGGTCACGTCTTGTTTGAGTTGCGAATCCGTTTTCATGACTTGCACTCCTGTTTCGTTTCGATGCCGACGGTGTATCAGGCCTTTTTGATCTCGATCTTGCGCTCGGCCTTGACGGCCTCGGGCTTCTTCTGCGCCAGGATTTTGAGAACGCCCTTGTCGAAGCGCGCTTCGAGCTTAGCGTCATCGATGGAGTCTGGCAGGCGCTGCGAGCGCTCGAACGTGCCGTAGGCCCGCTCGGCGACGTAGCAGTTGTCGCGCTTCTCCTCGTGCTCGCTCGGCTTCTCGCCTCTGATGGTCAACATGCCGTTGGTGAGGACTACGGTCACATCCTTCTCGTCGACGCCTGGCAGATCGACATCGAGCGCCAGTTGCTTGCCGTATTGCTTGCCGTTGTCATGTATGTCGCGCTGCGGGACCATCCCGTCCCGACCATTCGATCGCGAGAACAAACTTGGCAACTATGGTCAACCAGTCTCGAAGCGCTCCAGGACACGATCCATCTCGTCGCGCATGGCACCGAAAATGTCGGGCTGGCGTGCCGCAACTTTCGCGGTGGTTTTGGTGATGTCGGTGGTTGCCATGGTAGTCTCCTTCGTGTGCACGGGCGCAGACCACCTGCGCCCCAGGAGAGGGAACGTGAAATGAATGCAATCGAAGACTGTCTTCAGTGGCTCGCCGCGGACGGTGCTGTCTCGCGCTGCCGTGCCGACGTGTGCGGTGCCGGAGTGCTGCCGGTGGCCGACATCTGCGGTCCGATCAAAGAACCGTCGGGCTTCGCCCTCTCGTTCGCCTCGGTTGTGATCGACGCTCCGAGCTGCGCGAGTGTCGAAAACTCCTTCTGATAGTCCTCGAAAGCAGTGCGGTAGAACGACGTGTAGACGCGCAAGATATCGTTGGGGGCCTTACAGGCGACCAGACTTTGCCCGAAGGCGGCGTCTTCCTTGAAACGCCTGTCAACGAAGTTCAACCACTCCCGCTGAATCGACGCGTTCAACAGAGTTATCTGCCGTGTCCAGGCTTGGGCGTTTGTCAGCAGAGGGGCAAAGGCATCGACGCCGTCTTGGAGCGGTTGGGTTGGCGGCTCGACCAATCGGGCATCCGCATTGAACTGTCGTTGAGGATCGCGAGGATTGGGCATGACGTGATCTCCGCCCTTGGGTTGCAGCTAACGTTGCCGATCCGCAATCCCTACTGTGCCAAAATTGTAGCTTCATTGATCAATATCAAAGGTCACGTGTCCCAAGTGCGCGAGCGTTGCTTGGTGAGCGGTAGCCTTCGCCCTGCTCGCTTGGGCGACGGCTCCGCATAGGGCAAGGGAGACGACAAATGTCCGTCAATATTGGAATCGTCGACCGCTACGTCCGGCTCATCGTCGGCGTCGCTCTCGTCGCGTGGGCGCTCGGATTTATTCCGACCGTCGCGCCATCACCCTGGGGCTGGATCGGCCTCGTACCACTGATTACTTCGTTTGTCGGCTATTGCCCGGCATACGCACTGCTCGGCGTGAATACGTGTGATCGGGCCTAACACCATCGGGAGACGTGTGTGCGGCGTTCCCGACAGGATATGCTTCAAAGAAAAATGACCCCGACGGATCAGCAACCGCAGCCGGCCTTAGGTCGGCCGCGGGTACTTCGGACGCTCGCCGTCGGACGGACCTTTCCACGGCGGTGCCAGCGGTGACGTGCGAAGCGCCGCCAAATACGCAATGACATCGGCGATCTCGTCGCGCGTCAGCTGCATGTCTGGCATCGGATGCGGTGGACTTATGAGGCGGAGCGTGATCGCGTCCGGCGTTTGCTCAGGCTTGTTGGCAAGGGCGGACAAACTCGGGATTCCGACCGTGACCGGCTTGGTGGGCGCGTCCGGCGTCAGGTGACATGAGCTGCACAATTTCTGTGCGATGGCGCGCCCGGCTTCCATCGTCGGGACATAGTGCGGCGGCGTCTGGCTGAAGGCCGCGGTTGTGAAAGCAGTCAACGCCAGCGTGCTCGCCATGCATTGCAGCGCAAGTGCCGCGGCGGTCTCGATACCGTGTTTCATGATCGCCATGTGGTCCTCCATCTCGAGAACATGACGACAGGCTCTTGGGCAAGGTATTGCGACAGATCAATCTGACCGCCCACAGCTCGGCGCGCCTGGCTGCACGATGTTGACCGCCATCAATGCGGCGCAATCGAGGTCTTGCAGTGTTTAGTGCGGGCCATTGGCGCTCAGGGCGGGAGTGCGTCCAACCATCTCACGATGATTGGGCGTGGATCAGGTAACCTTGCGAATGGAGACTGCGATGAAAGTCAAAGACGCCATGCATCACGGTGCACAATGGCTTGAAGCTTCCACACCGCTCATCGAAATTGCCCGCAAGATGCGCGAGCACGATATCGGCGCCATCCCCATTGGCGAGAAAGATCGACTCGTCGGCATGATGACGGATCGCGATATCGCCATACGCGCGGTGGCCGACAGCAAGGACGCTGGCAAACTCACGGCACGCGACGTCATGTCGAAAGGCATTGTCTATTGCCGGGACACTGAAGAGGTCGAGGACGCCGTGCGGATTATGGAGCAAAAGAAAATCCGGCGACTGCCCGTTCTCAATGAGCAGAAACGCCTCGTCGGCATGCTGAGCTTGGGCGACATCGCCCACAGCGCGCCACGGCAGATCTCCGGCCAGACACTAACCGCCGTCTCGGCGCATCACGGCTGACGGCTCTGTCAGTCTATTGCTTTGGCTTGCGCGCTTTTGACCGCGCGGGCCATTGCTCATGCCCTGTAGGGACAGGGACAGTTGACGCGCCATGATCTAGTGCGCCGGCCAACATCGCAATCTACCGCCAATATGTCGGCCCAATACGTCGGCAACGACAAAGCCATCGCCACCGTGGTTGCTGGATCCGCATAGCACCACGGCCGCATGTCTTGACCATCGCCGCTGAATTTCATGCGCGACCTGCGCACTTTAGGCTGCCGGACGCTCCGGCTGGCGCTCCGGCCATTCCGCAAAGGCAAGCCAATAGAGAAACAGGATATTCACCACCGGGACAACGATGAGAAGTGCAGTCAATCCGGGGATCCCAACACGGTTGCAGATGCGCCAAAATGGCACCACGAGCAACGTGGCGATGATCAGCATTCCGAACGGACCGATAGGAAAGCCCGCCGCATAACTCCATTCGTACATCATGACGCTGTCCTTCTGCGGGCTGCCCGGACAACGATTGTAAGGAGCGCCGCCGGCAGCAAAAGCAGCGCCCCAGGCCCAACCGACACGCCAATGCAGATGATTGCGACGACAAATGCAAACAACACGACCCATGACACCACTAGCGGGGCAATCGAGAACACCCATGCGCACCAACCGGTCAGAATGATCGTTTTCTCATTTTTGCGCAGCACAATCATGGCGCACTCCGGCGAATAGTAATACCGTACATCGAGAGCTCTCCAGTCTCGACGAAAGCCTCGACGTAGTCACCTTCTTGGCGTTTGCTGAGCCGGAAACGCGGCCATCTGTCCGTAGACTTGTTCGATTTCGGCAGCCAAGCTGCGCTCCACGGCCTGTCGCTTGAGCTTGAGCGTCGGCTAACGAGGCCGTCCTCGATCGTCCACGGAGCAGTTGTCCACCACACTCGTCGCGGCGTCGCAAATGCAGGAAAGTCCAGTGCTGCTAGCGCAATACGAGCAAGCAGAATCTCTGCGTCGGATTGGCCCGCCTTGCTCGAAGGGACGATCGCCCATCTCGCGGCGTTGAGGACGACCAGGGCCACCACAAACGGGTGCCTTTCGCCAACAATCAGGGCTTGAGGCGTAGCGGCGCACCGGCTGCGCCACAGCTCCGCCAAGATAGCCGCCGTAGCGATGTCCGCAAAAGAGCGCGCACCTGCTGCCCGCGCGATCGCCTGCTCGACGGGTTCCTGAAGACGGACGCGAGCACTCGTACTAGTCATAGTGATCTCGTTTTCTCCGTCGGCCCGGCTGGGGACGACGGGAACTTTTGGTCCCAGGACGCTGAGCCCGGATGTTGGCAGGTTCGCGTCGAGCCGCGTTGATCGCGATTAACATGTGTCGAAATCGACTATCGTCTGGCTGGGCGATACGTGGAGCCTCGGAAACGACCCAGTTCCACTCGACCCGCACGGCGCACAGATAGCGTCTCAAGGTCCACTGTGAGTCACGCATGCGCTCATCATAGAAAGTGCGGGAGTGCAAGTTGCAGTCTCATGTCCTGCCTGCAATGAGATCAGCAATGCGATCACGGACTTCCCGGGGTTGTGCCTCAATGGCTGACACGAGGCCCCGCAACGAGCGCCGCGTCGAATAGAGTTGATCCAATAGCGACAACACGACCGGCATGCTGCTTTCTTCGATCCGCAGGTCGAGATGCAGCTCGCAGATGAGCTGGACACGGGCAACGTCCGAACGATCAAAGGCCGTGCGATCCCCGGCACGTGCCGGCAACACCCAACCGAGTCCGACCCAGTGACGCAGGACCTCTGTGTTCAGGGCGTCGATCGAATCGACAAGTTCTTGCTCGCCCATCATGCACGAGCCTCCCGCTGTTTGCGGGGATCGTAGGGATGCTTCGCTTCCCAATCGGTAACGGCGCGGACGAATTCGTCGTCGGGGTGCGCCGGAAGAACCACTTGCAACTCGATGAGATGGTCGCCCTTGCCGCCTGTCGAAGGCGCCCCCTTACCACGCAGTCGCAAAACCCGGCCGCTGTTTGAGCCTTTAGGGACAGTCAGCGATACTTGGCCTGAGACAGTTTCGACACTCACCTTGGCCCCGGCCATGGCCTCACCAGGCGTAACTGCAAGGATCGAACGGATATCGTCTCCGTTGCGGTGAAGGCTAGGGTGTGTCCTGACGTGAACTTCCACCAGTGCATCGCCAGGCGGACCTTCCGCGTGGCCTTCCAGGCCTTTCCCCCGTAAGCGCAAGGTCTGGCCGTCGCGCAGGCCAGCCGGAATGCTGATGTCGAGTGCATTGCCGTCCGCCATCACAACACGCTTCTTGGTGCCATTGATGGCCTCGATAAATTCGACGAATAGCGTATAGCCCACGTCTGATCCCCGCACCGGCCCCCTCGCGCCACGGGCACCGAAGATGCTTGAGAATAGATCGTCCGGACTATCTCCTGTTCCGCCTCTGAACTGACTATACTTGAACCCAGGTTCCGCTTCAGCATAGTGCCGATAGGACTCGCGCGCAGTGCGTTGTGTGCGCTCGGCACCGCTGGCGTCGATCTCACCGCGATCAAATCGCGCGCGTTTTGTTTCATCGCCAACGATATCATTGGCCGCGGCGACATCCTTGAACCGCGCTTCCGCATCTTTGTCGCCGGGATGCAAATCAGGATGGTGCTTTTTGGCGAGGCGCAGATAGGCCTTGCGGATCTCTGCTTGCGTGGCTTCCCGCGTAACACCAAGAATTTGATAAGGGTTCGCCATAGGTGTGTTGTCACTGCCGTGCCAGATTCGATCATCGCCAAACCTCAAATCTAACCGTAGCGCGTTGATCGTGCAGCTTCGGAAACTACTCAGACGCGCGTGAGCGTGAGTAGTTTCCGAAGCTGCCATAGCAGGTGGTGCAGTGCTTTAGTTCTTCCAGCACGTCTCAAGAGACCGCGCTGGTCCCTCGTTCTCTCCGTGCAACGACGACGATCGCAGTCTGAACTGCAGAGGAATTCAGATGAACCACACTGCTCTGATGATTTGTGTTTTCGCCCTGGGTCTCGCCAGCGCTCTGGCGCAGCAGGTGCCGCCAGTTCCTGGCATATACATGAAGAACAAGGACATGGACCAGAAGATGGTGAGGCCAAGTCCGGACGACCCAGGATCAACCGCGGGTTACAAGGCAGCGATGATGGCCATGATGATGAACATGCCGTCGTTCTCGGGCGATGCCGACGTGGATTTCATGAAGCAGATGCGTCCGCACCATCAAGCAGCCATCGATATGGCAAAAGTGTTGCTGGCCACCGGCCGGGATCTCGAAACCAAGAAACTGGCGCAGGAGATCCTGCTCGCTCAGGAAAAAGAAATCGCGACGATCGATGCCTGGCTGAAGAAGAGGATGCTGTAGCGGCGTAGTTAGGTTCAATCGGCCCAAAGCCGGACAGATTTTTTTGCTGTCGTTAGGTGTTTTCCGAACCTAGGCGACCGCGCACGCGTCTGCTCAAGTGGTGGGTCCTACTGTGTCATTGGAGTTGCATGATGATCCGTACCTTCGCACTTTCGATGCTGCTCGCGCCATTGCTGATAGTCCCGGCGGTGGCTCAACACACACGTGTGACAGCGCTCCGCGCGGCCACAATAACACCCGGCTTGCACTTGGTTGGTGCGGCTGCCGCCAGCGCTGCTTCCACCTTCGGTGATGGGCAGACCGCGGAACGGACAGGTCAACGCAGCACTGATTTCGACAGGGTTCAATATCGTGGCCGTCCCTATGGTGATCGTCGGGGTGGATACCGCGGCAATTTCGGACGAGATGCAGGGATCGGCATTGGTGCCCTTATCATCGGTGGGATCATCCTGTCCGAAGCGGCACGCGCGGAGCACCAGAGAGATCATGGTGATGACTGGCAGAGGTGTGCCGACACCTATCGCTCTTTCGAACCGAGCACCGGCATGTACACTGGTTACGATGGTATCCGGCGCACCTGCCCATACTTGAATTGAACTGGTTGCTGATGGTGTGAGCAGAAAAGCGGCTCCATTTAGACACCTGGCGGGACAGCCGTGTTTGCACGATCAGTTTTGATGCCCCTTCAATTTGGCGCATCCCGGATGCGTCGCGGATCGCTCTTGAAATGCTGGTGCTTCCGGAGGCGGTCTTTGTTAGAGGTTTGAAACAGTGGATCAACCTCCCGAGGCTCAGACTAGCGGTACGGGTGGTGCTCCACTAAGGGCATCGATTGTCCGAGCTGAGCCACAGCCCGCTGCTCCGGAAAAATCTTCATCAATCGATCTGCTGCGTGATCGTCTCCGGCGCTTTGGCACCTTCGTCTGGTTATGGAAGTGGCTATGCGCCGGACTTGCCGCATCAACGCTTCTGGTGTTTTACGCCGGCCCTGGCCTGGTCTTGGGCCCCCGTGTAACCGGCGATGTGGCCGTGCGCGCCGATTTCATTCAGACGGTTGTGGCGAGCGGTCATGTCGAGGCACCATTCCGAGTGAACCTCGGCAGCCAATTGACCGGAGTTGTAACCAGCGTTCCCGTTGTCGAGGGACAAAGGGTCAATGCCGGTGAAACGCTCGTCACCCTCGATGATCGAAAGGCCAGAGCTGCTCTTGTCCAAGCCGACGGCGTCGTCGCACAGGCCGAGGCGCGGATGCGGCAGATCCGCGAATTCACGTTGCCCTCGGCTGAACAAACTCTGTCGCAAGCACAAGCAACGCTCATCAATGCACAGAAGGCCTACGATCGCGCTGAAAAACTGGCCGCCGATGGTTATACGACGACCGTGGCGCTCGAAAATGCAGTCAAGTCTCTGGATCTGGCGAGATCGCAGGTGAAGAGTGCGCAACTCCAAGTCGACACGAACCAGATCAACGGCAGCGATTATTTTCTGGCCGAGACTCAGCTCGGCCAAGCAAAGGCCAGCGCCGTCGCCGCACGCTCTCGGCTCAGCCACACGGTTATAACTGCCCCACGCGACGGTGTGCTCATTTCCAGGCACGTCGAGGTCGGCAGCATTGTCCAACCCTCAGTCGTGCTTATGGCGTTGTCGCCAAGGGGCGAAACGCAACTCGTCGTCCAGATCGATGAAAAGAACCTCGGCTTGATAGCGGTCGGTCAGTCAGCGCTGGCTTCCCGACGGCAAGGCATGGCTGATGGCCGTCCACGGCGGACGAACGCAACAGCAATTTGTCGAGGTTGGTCTGGTGAGCGGCGGCAAGGCTGAGATCATTTCCGGCCTCGATGAAAAGCAAATTGCGATACCCTCCACGAATACAACCATCAAGCTTGGTCAACGCGTGAGAGCGACCGCCGCCGCGAGCCCGGCACCGTGAAACACTGGACCCCTTTTGAATGGATCACTGCAATACGATTCTTGAAGGAGGGTCGCATGCAGACAGTCTTCATTATCGTCGGCGTTGCGATCGGCGTCGCTGTCCTGCGCCGCGTGGTCAACCGCTTCTGGCCCCCAGCACGGCCGTCGAAACTTCACTAAACGCCGCGGATATGCCCTGGCTCGCGGGTGCGATCCTCACGGGCGGCATTGTTGGTCCGGTGTTGCTTATGGTCGGTCTTGCGCACACGGATGCGGGGGGCGCCTCACTTCTGCTTGCCCTCAAGGGCGTGGTGACTGCGTTGTTGGCTTGGTACGTATTTAAGGAGCACTTCGACCGGCGGATCGCCCTCGGGATGGGCTGTCTCGTGGCAGGCGCAGTCGTGCTGGCATGGACGGGAAAGCCCACTGTTGCCAGCCTGATTGGACCGCTCGCGATCGTGGGAGCCTGCATCGCCTGGGGTGTCGACAACAATCTGACGCGGAAGGTGTCGTTTGCCGATCCACTCCAGATCGTCGAGCCGAAGGGCCTCGTTGCCGGGCCGATCAATCTGGCCCTCGGATTGTTGGCCGGTGGCAAAGTGCCGACATTGTCCCCCCTTGTGCTTGCGGGCATCGTGGGCTTCCTCGGCTATGGTGTCAGCCTGATTTTCTTCGTGCGCTCCCTTCGTGAACTGGGAACCGCGCGGACCGGTGCCTACTTCTCGACTGCACCGTTTCTCGGCACCATCGCGGCAATCTTGGTTCTGCGTGAGCCCGTAACATTCCAGTTGGTGGCAGCCGGTTTGTTGATGGGGCTCGGTGTTTGGCTGCATCTGAGCGAGGGTCACGAGCATGCGCATTCACATTTGCACGATGCGCACCATCAGCACGTCCACCGCTCCGACGATCCGCCAGGCGAGCCGCATGCACACAGTCATCGACACGAAAGGATGCGCCACAAGCATCCGCACTATCCCGATACGCATTACACGCATCGGCATTGAAAGACGACCGCCGCGCCTGAGCAGACATTCGTCTGCAACGTATCTCTCAGGCTCACGATGCTGATCGGCAGATCAGTACCGGCACCATGCTGTGCGTTACCACACTGTTGGCCTGGCTGCCGAGCAACAAGCGAGATAGCCCGCGACGCCCGTGCGATGCCATCACGATGAGATCGCAGCCTAGGGATTTCGCCGTTTCAACAATGCCTTCTGCTGGGTATTGATCTTTCACATGCAAGGTTTGGCAGGCGACACCAGCCTTTTCTGCGCGTTTGGAGACTACGCCAAGAATTGTCGTCGCGCTTTCGGCGCAACCCTGTTCGTACTCGTCGATAGGAAACGCCATGGCCATCGCGCCTGTGGCGACACTGGCCCACGATTCAGTAGTCGTGATCGCAGTCACTTTGGCATTCAGCGCTTTCGCGAGCGCGAGGCCCTGATCGACAGCTTTCAATGCCAGATCAGAGCCATCCGTTGCGATCAGTATATTCTTGTACACGACATTGTCCTGTTGGGTGGAGGGGCCGGGTGCGGGCTATGGAACGACCGCCTTGATACGCGATCCACAGAATTGAACTGCAACTGGAACCTGACCATTACATTCTGGATCTCAAACGTAACGTAGGACTAGTTATGAACAAGACTCGGAATGTACCTATCGGCCTTTGGCATTGAGAGACGAACGCCTGGATGCGCGCGCGCTTCACCGGTCGTCGGCCCAAGGCCGTCGCCCAATTGCGACGCAAAGCGCCAGCGTCGGAACGACGAACCATTGCAGCAGTGGCGCTAGACCCGTGCCGACCACCGGCACGACCGGCATCAGGTTCGAATAGGCCCAGGTGCCGCGCACACTGACGTTCAGCCATTCGCTGTAGATGGTGTAACCAACACCGAACGCAAGGACCGCCACATACACGCGGGCGACGCCGACATACGGCCATGTTGCGCGCGCGAAGATCGCCAGCGCCAGGAGGAGCGAGAGGCCCGCGATCATGGCGTCACCGAGGGTGCAGTGAATAACCGCAAACGCCTGTTGCCTGTGTGTCCCCGTCAACCACAGCGTATAGAACGGCAGCTGCAGGATCTCCCACCCGAGGTGCGCCACCAGCGACGCTCCGAGATAATAGCGCACGGCCTGGAGCCAATCCGCCGAGTGGTTCTGATCCGTTCTCATGACCCTACAGCTTCACACGGTTCAGCCGCAGGGCATTGCCGATGACGCTGACCGAGGACAGCGCCATGGCTGCTGCGGCAATGATCGGCGACAGCAGGACCCCGAAGAAGGGATACAGCACGCCCGCCGCGATCGGCACACCCGCCGCATTGTAGATGAAGGCGAAGAACAGGTTCTGGCGGATATTCGACATCGTCGCTGCCGACAAATGCCGGGCACGGACAATGCCGTTGAGGTCACCTTTGACCAGCGTGATGCCCGCGCTTTCCATCGCGACATCGGTGCCGGTGCCCATGGCGATGCCGACATCGGCGGCGGCTAGGGCCGGCGCGTCGTTGACGCCATCGCCAGCCATGGCGACGATGCGGCCCTCTGACCGCAACCGCTCGATGATTTTGCTCTTCTGATCGGGCAGCACGTCGGCCTCGACCTCGGTGATGCCAAGCTTTTCGGCAACGGCTTTGGCGGTCGTGGCGTTATCGCCCGTGAGCATGACCACCCGCAGGCCTGCCGCTTTCAGCGCCGCAATCGCATCCAAGCTCGACGCCTTGATCGGATCGGCAACGGCGATCACGCCCGCCAACTTGCCATCGATGGCGACGTAAATGGCCGTGCCGCCGTCGCGCCGCAGCGTTTCAGCCTCGCCGTCGAGGAGCGCCGTGGTCATGCCGGCCTCGGTCATGATGCGACGATTGCCGATGACCACACGTTTGCCATCAGCGACGCCGGTTACGCCCTTGCCGATGGGCGCATCGAAGCCGGTGACGGCCACAAGGTCGAGCTTGCGCTCAGCAGCCGCCCGCACGATGGCGGCCCCCAGCGGATGCTGGCTGCCCCGCTCGACACTGGCCGCAAGACGCAGCAGGTCGTTGGCATTGGTGCCCGCCACAGTTTTGACCGCGACGACCGAGGGCCGGCCTTCGGTCAGCGTGCCGGTCTTGTCGACCACGATGGTGTCGACCTTCTCCAACCGCTCTAAAGCTTCCGCGCTCTTGATGAGTACGCCGGTCTCGGCCCCACGCCCGACGCCGACCATGATCGACATCGGCGTTGCCAACCCCAAAGCGCAGGGGCAGGCGATGATGAGCACCGAGACCGCCGCAATCAGTCCAAACGTCAGACGCGGCTCTGGTCCCCAGATCGACCAGACGATAAAGGCCGCGACGGCCACTGCGATGACGAGCGGCACGAACCATCCCGCGACCTGATCGGCGAGGCGTTGAATG
>JANNEU010000362.1:0-24632 GCA_031379035.1 Hyphomicrobiaceae bacterium
GTAGGGCGCAATAGCGAAGCGTATTGCGCCGTCTCCCACCGCGAAAATCTATGTTTGAGGCTAACTCAGTTACTCAGGTCAAAAAGGAAACGCCCCAGTCGCCATGTCCGCCCTCTCGATCAAGTCTGCAACCTATGGCGATCTGGTGGCCGC
This sequence comes from Hyphomicrobiaceae bacterium, assembly GCA_031379035.1. Classification (GTDB taxonomy): domain Bacteria; phylum Pseudomonadota; class Alphaproteobacteria; order Rhizobiales; family Hyphomicrobiaceae; genus JABFRJ01. Next base: position 154 of record JANNEU010000362.1, read on the forward strand.
ACCCGCGCATCTGATCGTGGAAATTATTGACGGGCGACTGGTGACGCGGCGACATCTGCCGCCATTGCACAGCATCACCCAATCGTCGTTGATACTCGAACTCGGACAAGCACTGAACGATTCGCGCGGCGGCGCAGCGGCTTGGACCTTTCTTCACAAACCCGAACTGCATCTTGGCGCGCACGTCGTCGTTCCGGACATGGCCGCTTGGTCTCGCGAGAGACTTCCTTCACTGCCCGACACGCCTTGGATGCCACTGATGCCTGACTGGATTTGTGACGTCGACACGCCATCAATGTCGCCGGAGGATCGTGACCGCAAACGCTGCATCTATGCGGAGCACGGTCTCACCCAGTACTGGCTGTTGGATCCTGCGGAGAAGCACCTCGACGTTTTTGAACTCGGGCGCACCACATGCGTGCTGCGACAAGCTTGCCGCAGCGACACAATCGTGCCTGCGCCGCCGTTTTCCGCTGCACCCTTCCCATTCTCCACCCTTTGGCCCTTCGATAAGCCGCCAGAAAAAGCCACCGACCCGTAGGGTGGATGAGCGTCGCGAGATCCGCCGCCACAACGGGATGCCGCTGCCGCATTTCGCCCTGAGATGAATTGCGACGCCAAAATGCGCCCTACCACGAGATAACATCCGGAGTTTCCCCCAATGTCGACCAACACCTCCGACCTCCCCGCCCTCAAAGACTGGCGCTACTCTGTCGATGTTGAAGGCATCGCCTGGGCGGTGTTCGACCGCGAAGGCGAGAGCCAGAACTCGCTGTCCCGCCGCGCCCTCGAAGAACTGGGAGCCATTGTCGAGGCCGCTGAGAAAGCCGCCGCGGCAAAAACCATCAAGGGCCTCGTCTTCACCTCCGGCAAGGAGAAGGGCTTCATCGTCGGCGCTGACGTGCGCGAGTTCGAGCTGATCCCCGACACCAAATCCGTCATCGAGAATGTCTCGCTCGCCAATGGCATGCTTGATCGCATTGAGACGCTTCCCGTGCCCGTCATCTGCTGCATCCACGGCTTCTGCCTCGGTGGCGGACTTGAGCTGGCGCTCGCCTGTCATTGGCGCATCGCCACGCGTGACGACGCGACCCGCCTCGGCTTTCCGGAAGTCAAACTCGGCATCTTCCCTGGCTTCAACGGCACCGCCCGCTCCATCCGCCAGGCCGGTGCCATGGCAGCCATGCCGATGATGCTGGCAGGCTCTATGATCCGCGCCGGTGCCGCCCGTGGCATGGGGCTTGTCGATGAACTCGTGCCCGCCGCCTCCAACCTTACCTGGGCCGCCCGCAAGGCCGTCGAGCGGAAACGCAAATCCAAACCGGCCAGCGGTCTCAAAGCGCTCGCTTCCAAATGGCCGGCCCGTGGCTTCCTCGCCGGCAAGATGCGCACAGAAACCGCCAAGAAGGCGCGCGAAGCCCACTATCCCGCGCCGTTCCGCCTGATCGATCTTTTTGAGAAGTATGGCGGCAGCTATACCAAGATGAAGGCGCAGGAAACGCAATACTTCGCGCCGCTGCTGGTGTCGGACACGTCGAAGAACCTGCGCCGCGTGTTCAAGCTCTCCGAGATGTTGAAGGCGCAAGCACCTAAAGATCTCGATTGGAAGCCACAGCGCGTGCACGTCATCGGTGCCGGCGTCATGGGTGCCGATATCGCCGGTTGGTGCGTCGCCTGCGGCATGGAAGTCACCTTGCAGGACCTTTCACCCGAAGCCATCACCAAGGGCATCGCCGCGCAAGCCAAGCTGCTTGGCCGCAAATTCAAAACCAAGGCGCTCCGCGACGCCGCCAAGGGTCGCCTCATCGCCGATCCCACCGGCACCGGCCTGGGCCGCGCCGATGTCGTCATCGAAGCCATTATCGAGAAGCTCGAAGTGAAACAGAAGTTCTTCGCTGATATTGAAACCAAGCTGAAGCCCGGTGCCGTCATGGCCACCAATACGTCGTCCATCATGATTGAGGATATCGCCAGGAACCTCGCCGATCCCGGCCGCCTCATCGGCATCCACTTCTTCAACCCAGCCGCCCAGATGCCGCTCGTCGAAATCATCAAGGGCGTCTCAAGCCGCGAACTCGAAGTGCGCAAAGGCTGCGCGTTCGTCGCCGCCATCGACAAGTTTCCGCTCATCGTCAAAAGCGCGCCTGGTTTCGTTGTCAATCGTGTGCTCGGTCCCTACATGATGGCTGCCATGGAGCGTCTTGAGAAAGGCGAGAAGAAAGAAACCATCGACGAAGCCGCCCGTGTGTTCGGCATGCCGATGGGCCCCATAGAACTCGCCGATACCGTAGGTCTTGATGTCTGCGCCAACGTCGGCAAAGTCCTCGGCCGCTCTGCCGAAGGCTCCAAGCTGGAAGCGCTTGTCAAGGCCGGTAAGCTTGGCAAGAAATCCGGCCAGGGCTTCTATGTCTGGAAAGACGGCAAAGCTGAGAAAGGTTCCGCGCCGACGAATACCGCAGCGCTCGAGAAACTCGGCCGCGAACTCGTCGAACCCTTGATCGCCGAGTGCGAGAAAGTCCGTGCGGAAGGGATCGTCGCCAACGCCGACCTCGTCGACGCCGGTGTCATCTTCGGCACCGGTTTCGCCCCCTTCCGCGGTGGTCCGCTGCACTTTAAGGCGAGCGAAGCCAAGCCCACCAACGTCACCCAACTGCGCAATGTCCTCGCAGCTGAGTAGCACTTGGGCGGCAGTCGGGTTAGGTTCGTCATCAGCACTCGAAATGATCGTCTCAATGGCTCAAGCTTCGCCACTCCTGGAAAATGTCCCCGTCCGCTCCCGCGACGAGGCCATCGCTCGGTTGCGCGCGCACGAAAGCGAGATCCGGAGATGCGGGGCAACAGCACTCTATCTTTTCGGATCAGCGGCCCGCGACGAACTCAGTTTCGATAGTGATATCGACGTGTTCATCGAGTACGCGCCGGATGGCGAATTTGCGCTGTTCGAGTGGGTCAGACTGAGTGAGTATCTGCCAAAGCTTGTTGGGCGAAAAGTCGATTTCACGACACGAGGTGGGATTCACAAGCGCATGCGTGACGAGATCGAGCGCGAAGCCGTCCGAGTGTTTTGACATGGTTAGTCGCAAAGCAAAGAATGCGCTTCAGGACATCCTCGAAGCTATTGGGGAAGTCGAAGAATACATACGAGGCATGGATCTCGGTGCGTATCGGCAGTCTCAACTTGTCCGTCGCGCCGTCGAGCGTTGTATCGAAATTATCTCAGAGGCCAGCCGCAAGGTTCCCGATTCGCTTCAGGCGCGGCACCCGCACGTGCACTGGGCTGAAATGCGCGGTGTCGGAAATATTCTACGGCACAAATACGGTGCGGTTGATGACGAGGTGGTCTGGCGGATTGCGAGCAGGTTCTTAGTCGAGTTGAAGCCTGTGGTTCAGGACCTGTTGAAGCATATCGAGGCCAAGTAAAAGCGACGGTGCGCGATGCCAATTGAAGCAAAAGATCCCAGGGGCTCCATGACCACCACTACCACCCTCCGCAAAGTTGCCATCGTCGGCGGCGCGCGCATTCCGTTCTGCCGCTCCAACACCCTCTACGCTGACCTCAGCAACCTCGACATGTTGACTGCTGCGCTCAACGGCCTCGTCGCTAAATACAACTTGAAGGGCGCGCACATCGACGAAGTCACCGGCGGCGCCGTCGTCTCACACTCCAAGGACTGGAACCTCGCGCGCGAGGCAGTTCTCGGCACCGGCCTTGCACCCACCACACCCGGCATCACCATGCAGCAAGCGTGCGGAACATCACTGCAAGCCGCCATGGGCATCGCCGCCAAGATCGCCACCGGCCAGATCGATAGCGGCATCGCCTGCGGCTCCGACACGACGTCCGATCCGCCCATCGTCGTCTCCAAGAAGCTCGCGACGCGGCTCACCGCCGCCAGCCAAGCCAAGTCTTTCGGCCAACGTCTCGGCGCTTTCAAAGGCTTCAAGGTTTCCGAACTTGCTCCTGTCGCGCCCTCAACCGGCGAACCGCGCACCGGCCTCGCCATGGGCGGGCACTGCGAACTCATGGCCAAGCAATGGCACATCCCACGCGCCGACCAGGACAAGCTCGCCTACGAAAGCCACATGAAGGCCGCTGCCGCCTATGCCTCTGGCTACATGGACGACCTCATCGTGCCGTGCGCCGGCGTCTTTCGCGACAACAACATGCGCGCCGACATGACGTTGGAAAAAATCGCCACGTTGAAAAACGCCTTCGACAAATCCGACAAGGGCACGCTTTCGGCTGCCAACTCCACGCCGCTGACGGATGGCGCATCCGCCGTGCTGCTCTGCTCCGAGGAATGGGCCGCCAAGCGCGGCTTGCCCGTGCTTGCCTATCTCACCTACTCGCAGACCGCCGCCAATGACTTCATCGCCGGCGAAGGCCTGTTGATGGCGCCCACCGTCGCCGTCTCCAAAATGATCGACCGCGCCGGGATAAAGCTGCAGGACTTTGACATCTACGAAATCCACGAAGCCTTCGCCGCCCAGGTGTTGTGCACACTCAAAGCGTGGGAAGACGCTGAATACTGCAAAAAGTTTCTCGGCAAGGACGCCCCACTCGGCTCGATTGATCGCGCCAAACTCAACGTCAAAGGCTCCAGTCTCGCCTTCGGCCATCCCTTTGCAGCGACTGGCGCGCGCATTCTCGCCAACGCCGCCAAGCTTGTCGGCGGCACCAAGGGCCGCGCGCTGATCTCCGTTTGCACCGCTGGCGGCATGGGCGTTGCGGCTATCGTCGAGGGCAATCCGGCTTACGTCGCGAAATCACTGCCGCAAGCCGCCGAGTAGTCGCGCTTTTGGCAGAAGTCTCGGAACCTATTGTTATATCTCATTATGCCGGCGACCCGCGCCGGTGTAGAGTGCTGCTTGTGTGGCACCAATTGATGTTTTCAAACGTTTGACGAGGCCTTTTTCATGACAACGACAGCCGCACCCGATTACGCAGCCATCAAGCAGCGCCAGCAAGCCACCTGGGCCGCCGGAGACTACGCCATTGTCGGCACCACCCTCCAGATTGTCGGCGAACGTCTTTGCGAGGCGATGGACCTTCACGCAGGCGAGAAAGTTCTCGATGTCGCCGCCGGCAACGGCAACGCCACCCTCGCTGCCGCCCGCCGCTTCGCCGACGTGACCTCGACCGACTACGTGACTGCCTTGCTGGAGCGCGGCAAAGAGCGCGCCAACGCCGAACGGCTGACGGTCAAATTTCAACAGGCTGACGCCGAGGCACTGCCCTTTGCTGACAACAGTTTCGACAGCGCCGTCTCGACCTTCGGCGTCATGTTCACGCCGAACCAAGAGAAAGCCGCCTCCGAACTCTCCCGCGTCGTGCGCAAAGGTGGCCGCATCGGTCTCGCCAACTGGACCCCCGAAAGCTTCATTGGCCAGTTGTTCAAGACCATCGGCCAGCATGTGCCGCCACCTGCGGGCGTGAAGTCACCCGCGCTCTGGGGCACTGAGACACGGCTCGCCGAGATGTTTCCCGGCCATCAATTGAAGATCGCTAAGCAGGTCTTCAACTTCCGCTACAAATCGCCGGAGCATTGGATGGATGTTTTCAAGACTTACTACGGTCCCACCAATCGCGCGTTTGCCTCGCTCGATGCACCCAAACAGGCAGCCCTCCAGGCTGACATCATAGCGCTCGTTCATCGCTTGAATCGCGGTGGTCCCGATACGATGATCGTTCCCGGCGAGTACGTCGAAGTGGTGATCACCAAGCCGTAACGCCGCTTCAACGCACCCGGCCCGTCGCCAACGCCATCGCCCATTCGGGCCGGCCGTTGGCGGCGGCGCGTGCCGCGGCCCGATCCCAGTCGTAAGCAATCGCGATCATCTCGATAGCCCACTGTCCGCTTGCATTGTCGGCAATGGCGTAGCGCGCATGCGGGCTGCCTGCCTCACAGACATGCCCCGGTGGCGTTGGATCGATATAGCCGGGGCAGCCCACCGCACCGGGGTTCACAATAAGCCGCCCGCCGACCTGCAAAGCCCGTTGCAGATGGGAATGCCCACATAGGACCAGCGACGCCGTCACCGCGCCGAGCCGTTGCGCGATCTTATCCGCTGCCGCCAGTCGCATGGCGCCATCGGCCACGTCTTCAAGCAGATACGTTGTGTCGCTTGCCGGTGTGCCGTGACAGGCAAACACGCCCGTCAGCGGCTCCAGCGTCGGTGGCAAGGCAGCCAAAGCCCTACACGCTTCAGGCGGCATCTCGCTGATAGCCAGCCTTTCCCAGCTTCCTGGCTTGGTGGCCACCTGCAACTGCTCGACCGCATGCCGGTCCGACGGGCCGAGCCCACTGACCGGCTCGCACAACACGCGATCATGGTTCCCACGCACAGTCGGCATATCCAAACGCGCCAACAGTTCGAACGTTTCCCGCGGCCACAACGGCCCCGAAACCACGTCGCCCAGGTTGATCGTCAGATCGACGTGCCGACGCGCAATGTCCGCCAGCACCGCTTCCAACGCCAGCACATTGCCATGCACGTCGGCGATCACTGCGAGCCGCATTGTCTCAGCCCTCGTGCGCTTTCAGATGCTCTTGCGCCATGGCCTTGATGTCGCGCAGATCCTTAATTGCCCGCTCGATGTCCGCGCGCTTCTTGAGCATGTCGTCGATGGCCTCATCCGCGCGCTGCAACATAACACGCGCCTGCGTGATGTGATTGGGATCGGCATCGTAAAGCGCCAGCCAATCGCGAATCTCTTCCAACGAAAAGCCAAGGTTCTTGCCGCGTTGAATGAGTTTGAGGCGGGCACGTTCGCGTCGTGAATAGCAGCGCGCCACACCTCTGCGCGGCGGTGCAATAAGGCCCTTGCTTTCGTAAAAGCGGATGGCGCGGGTCGTCACGCCAAAGGCTTCCGCAAGCTCGCCGATCGTGAATTGGCGGTCCGGCGCGTCCGGGTTTAGCATTGCCGCATCGCGGTTGGCTGCACGTCGAACAGGGCGCGGCGTGTCTTTTGGTGTGGCTTTGACGGACATATCTTAATGGGTCATCGAATGGGCTACGCCGCAGGCGTAAGGAATAGCGATTGCACAACAAAGCGAGCGCGACTTTGCGCGCCTAAGGCATACGGACGCCTACGCGAAGTTGACGCAAACGTCAAACTCATCCGTGTCCAGGTTTGGCGACTTCTTCCGCCTTCAGCTCTTTTTTTGAGAGCTTGCCGATCATGGTTTTGGGCAACTCTGTCCGGAATTCGATCTCGGCGGGCATTTCGATCTTAGAGAGCCGGGTCTCCAGGTGTTTGCGAATGTCTTCGACGGTCGCCGTTTGCCCGGTTTTCAATTTGATAAAGGCTTTCGGGGCCTCGCCTCGGTATTTGTCTTTGATGCCGATGACCGTCACTTCCTCAACTGCGGGGTGTTCGTAGATCTTCTCCTCTAGGTGTCGCGGATACACCTTGAAGCCAGAGCAAATGATCATGTCCTTGATGCGGTCTACAATGAAAATGAACCCCTCCGGGTCCATGTAACCGACGTCGCCGGTTCGGAAAAAGTCACCAGTGAAGGTCTCTGCTGTTGCCTCCGGATTCTTGTAGTAGCCCTTCATGACCTGCGGCCCTTTGATGCAGATTTCGCCCGGTTGCCCAAGCGGGACCTCGCGCTCGGGTTGCCCAACTTCACGGATTGAAATGACCGTTGCGGGGAAAGGCTGGCCAATGGATCCTGGCTTCGCGCGTCCATCGATGGGATTTGCTGTGGCACCTGGTGAAGTCTCCGACAAGCCATAAGCCTCGATTACCTGCGCGCCCGTGAGTGCTTCAAAACCCTTCTTGATCTCCGCTGGCAATGGCGCACCGCCGGACAGGCAAATCTTGAGTGAGTGCAGGTCCAATGTCTTGGCATCTTTGTGGTTCATGATGGCACCGAAAATGGTCGGCACGCCCGGCATGATTGTCGGCCGGGCCTTCGCGATCAGCTTGATCGTGTCGTCCAATACAAAGCGCGGCATGATGATGATCTCGGCACCTTCGGCAATGCCAAAGTTCATGATCCCGCTCATGGCGAACACATGAAAAAACGGCAGAATGCCCATGATGCGCTCTTGGCCTTCCCGCGTGATGCTGCGCGTCCAGGCCATCGACTGCTGGACGTTAATCGTCAGGTTGGCGTGCGTCAGCATGGCTCCTTTGGGCGTTCCGGTGGTTCCACCCGTGTATTGGAGCACAGCGATGTCGACGAGAGGATCAATGGCAACAGGTTTGAAGGCTCCATCATTGTCTTCGAGCGTTCCGGCGAGTGTGATCTTATCGGCAACGGTTGATGAGCTGAGCCGCGCCAATTCGCGTCCACGGAACAACCGGAACATGACTGATTTCGATGAGGGCAGGAGCGAGGGGAACGACGTGACGATGGCTCGCTTGAGCGTGCCGGCGATCAGCAGCGCCTCCACTTTGTCGAACAGCACCTTGAGATCGAGTGTGATCATCAGTTCGGTGTCGCTGTCGCGGACTTGGAACGACAACTCGTCCACAGTGTACAAAGGGTTGTAATTGACGACCGTGCCACCGGCTTTCAAAATTGCATAATAGTAAACGATGAACGTCGGACAGTTTGGCAAAAACAGCCCGACTTTACTGCCGCGGGTCACCCCTAATGATTGTAGCCCTTTGGCCGCTCGGTCGACTTGCTGTCCGAGCTGACTATAGCTGATCGTGGTTCCGAGGAATTGTGCGACCGGCCGTGCGCCATGTTTTGAGACGGCCCGGTCGAGTAGCGTTGGGACCGGGAGTGGTGTGAAATATTCATTCCAATCAACATGTTGCGGGTAGTGCGCTAGCCAGGGAGCCTGGTGTGAAAGATGTTTCGCGTCAGTAACGGTCATGGCACTGCTCCCGAAGCCCGGGCTTTTGTACCACGCCGGTTCGATGCAAGTTAGATCATGCTTCGAACGGTAAAAACCAGCCGCCGCCACCGAGAAAATTGACCCGAGCCCCGAATATTTGGAGCAGTGGGGTGCTCGGGGCGTCGGCTGGACTTGCCCGTCGTTTACGTATATCGAACGCGAAAGCTTGTGGCGGTGTTCTGTCCGCAGTAGCAGAGGCTTGGGTGACGCGGGCCCTTCGGGGCGACCATCGCGCCTTGCCGCATGTCCGCCCGCCGGAAATTCGGTTACGGGCATATGCAGTGGTTCGGTCTCACGCCGGCAGCAGAGCGCTGGAAGTATCGGGCCACCGAGCAGTCAGGTGGACGCAGAGACGGTTAGATCACTATCGCCGTTTGAGATGCGTCGTTTGGAGAGAGCAATGGACGAAGTCGCCACCAAGATCGTCGATATCCTCAAAAAGCACATGAAGGAACCGCGCGACGACATCGGTCTCTCGACGGCGTTGACGGATCTGAAGATTGAATCGCTGGACCTTGCGATGATTGTCTTCGACATCGAAGACAGCTTCGGTATCGAAATTCCCTACAATGCTAACGAGAGCGGGGACGCCGGCGACTTTAAGACCGTGGGTTCGGTCGTTGAGAAGGTGCGGAGCCTTGCTGCCGCCAAGGCCTAAGGGTTGCCGCACGCCGCTCAGCGAATGAACCGAAGACTCGTCTAACTTGTTTAACGCGGCAGTTGGGCGGTTGTTACTTGCCCTTGCCGCTTGCGGTGAAGACGCTCGGCGTTGTTTGGAGCGACAAACTGGCATGCCGAGGGGGCATGTCCGGGCACGCGATGTGCATTAAGGGGGTAATATCGGTTGCCGGATTGGATCCGACTGCCGTTGTCCCGTTTTCGTTTCGAGTTCTGGTGGTTCGCAGCAATGTCAAAGACAAACCCGAATGGCTCTCCTAAGCGCCGCGTCGTTGTGACGGGCATGGGTGTCGTCTCGCCGATAGGTCTCACAGTTCCCGATTTCTGGTCGAGCATCAAGGCTGGCACCTGCGGTGTTGGCGAGTTGGGCGGCTTCCCAGTCGATGATCTAAAGATCCTCATCGCAGCCCAGGTTAAGGATCTGGACCACAAGAGCCGGCTCCGGCACTTCAAGCGCGACAAGCTCATCACTATGGCAGACCGCTATTCCTGGTTTGCGGGCATGGCGGCCGACGAGGCTGTCAAGATGAGCGGACTTGAAACGCCTTTCACGGATCCGTACCGCACCGCGTGCATCATCGGCTCGGGTGCCGGTGGGCTGGTCACGACAGAATTGGCCTATCGCGATCTCTTCATTCTGAACAAGAAAGCGACCCATCCGCTCACGCTGTTGCGCATCATCGGATCGTCGGGTGCGGCTCATGTCGGCATTGAGTTTGGCGTCAAAGGGCCCACCTTCGCCACGTGCAGCGCGTGCTCGACAGCAACGCATGCCATCGGCCTCGCCAAGGACTATATCTCCAATGGCGTCGTCGACATCGCCATCGCCGGCGCGTCGGAAAGCGTGATCAACTACGGTACCATGCGCGCCTGGCAAGCCCTCCATGTGCTCTCGCCGGAAGGCTGCTTCCCCTTCTCCAAGAAGCGCAATGGCACTGTGCTAGGCGAGGGTGCCGGCATTCTGGTGCTTGAGGAATACGAGCATGCCAAGGCTCGCGGCGCTACCATTTTGGCCGAGCTGTCTGGTTATGGGACAAGCTCTGACAGCTCCGACATGGTCAAGCCATCGGTCGAAGGTCCGCGCGAGGCGATGCGCATGGCGCTGACTGATGCCGGGCTTAAGACCACCGACATCGGTTATCTGAACGCCCACGGTACCGCCACTGCAGACAATGATCGCAACGAAACCAAAGCGATCAAAGAACTCTTCGGCGATCACGCTTACAAAATGCCGGTGTCGTCCACCAAGTCCATGCACGGTCATCCTCTCGGTGCTGGCGGCGGCATCGAAGCGGTGGCCTCGATTATGGCGTTGCGTGAGGGCTTCCTGCCGCCCACCATCGGCCTGAACGATCCCGATCCCGAGTGCGATCTTGACTACGTGCCGAACGTCGGGCGCGAGAAGAAGCTTGACCACGTGATGTCCAACAGCTTCGCCTTCGGTGGCCTCAATGCCGTGCTCGTCTTCAGCAAGGCTCCGGTCTGAGCGGCATACGCGGATGCTAGCGGATCGTTGCCGCCTTAGGCAACGCATGCTAACTCCGTTGCCGGGACGTAAAAGCAACGGGGCTTCGCGATGGGCGACTTCACGGCCGCAATCAATCAAGTCCGGACGCTCGCACGGAGTGGTTTCCTGGGTGCCGCAACGTTCGCCGCCGTCGTGAGCGGTGGCGTCACAACCGTTGCCCTGGCTGAGCGGGTTGGCACTGCCGTCGTCGGCGGCAAGACTGTGGTGCTCGATTCTGATGGCACCTGGAAATATCAAGACGGCACCGCCGCCAGCGCTGTTGGCGGCAGCTCCAAGTGCGACAAGTTCATAAACATTTCCGTGTGTCTGGCCACCCTTGGATGGGAAAAGTCGCCCACCAAGATGGGAACATTTGAAGCGGTTTATTCGCTGAACCGTAAGGTCTACATGGGTGTGATTTCAGAGCCTAACGGCAAGAAGGATGGGATGACGCCGGAGCTCGTCCAGCGCGCCATTCTCAACACCGCTGGCGGTGCTGGCAAGATGACCCCGACCGACGTGCCAGTCCTCGCCACCAGTGATAAAGTTGATGGCTTGCCAGACACCAGATCGATTTCCTTCACGATCCCGTTGAACGGCACACCATTCGTATATCACGTAGCTTACTATATCGACGAAGAGCGCACCTGGCAGTTCGCCTTCTGGATGGTCGGCAAGGAATTCCGTAAGGAACTGCTTGCGGACGTTGCAACAGCGTTGAAGTCCATCAAGTACGAATAGTCGGTTGGCGAGTGTGATGCCTTCGCGCTCAGCGTCAGGGCAAACTACCGATCAAGTACGACGCGTGCGAGCGGGTAGCGCCATTCATTCTTGGTGTTGTCGCTCATGCCGTCTACGGCAACTGCGGCCACCAAACCGATTACTCCTGCGCTTGACCCGCTTGCGTAACGCCCTTGCCGCACAACGTCGGCAGCCTCGACCGTGATTGAGCGTTTCTTAAATCCAGCCTTTTCACAGGATACAGATAGCACGCTCGATTGTGCCCGGTACAACGGGATGCGCACTTTCGCGGGTGTCGTCGTCGATGCGCTGAAGTCGGCAGCGGTAACGGTGCATGTGGCGTCCGCAATTTCGACCTCGCCCTTGCCGTCTTCGATGGCGTAGGCGCGCACCTCCAGCAACTGATCGCCAGCAAATTCTGGAACGCCTTGCTGCCCGCTGGCGCGTCGGGGCTGGTAGACGTCAACGACCTTGCTGCCGGTGGTTGGCGTGATCTCGGTGACAGAGCCGACTTCCAATGGTTTCGCACAGCCGGCAAGGGCCAGAATAGCAGCCCCGAACAAAGTCGACTGAAAAGTCCTGCGCATGCGGCCCCCCGCTTCTGATGATTCGCTTCCGAGCGATGGGAGAGTTGATAGAAAACTCCGCAGCAAGAGCAATATGGCTCCACACAGCGACAGCTTCGGTGTGTCCAGCGGGACGCACCCATGCCCGTCAGAGATCAGTCCTTGTCCGGCACTGCAACCATCGCCACCGCCATCGCCGCCAGCCCCTCTTTGCGGCCGATAGCACCCAATTGCTCAGTGGTGGTCGCCTTCAACGCCACGCGGCCGACGGGGATGCCCAGTATGTCCGCCATCCGGGCCCGCATGGCATCCCGGTGCGGCGCAATTTTCGGTGCCTCGGATAGAACTGTTACATCGACGTTGACGATGTGGCCCCTCAGCTCGCGGATACGCCGAACGGCGTCCGCCAGGAATTGATCCGAGGATACCCCCCGCCAGCGTGGGTCGGTGTTTTTGAAATGCTGGCCAATATCACCATCGGCAATCGCGCCGAGCAGTGCGTCCGTCAATGCGTGGAGCCCAACGTCGCCATCGCTATGCGCTTCGACACCCTGTGTATGGGGAACGCGGACGCCACACAGCCAGACGTGGTCGCCAGTGTTGAAGCTGTGCACGTCAAAGCCCTGACCGATGCGCAATCCCGTTGGGACCGGTCGCCCAATCTGCAACTCGGCCATTGCGATATCCTCAGCTGTTGTGAGTTTAGCGAGTGCAGCATCGCCAGTGACGAGCCGCACATCGAGGCCGTGCCACTCGGCGACCGCAGCGTCGTCGGTGAATTCGTGCCGATCGGCGATCGCTGCCGCGTGGTGTGCAGCCAGTATGTCAGCGAAGCGAAAGCCTTGCGGGGTTTGCGCGCGCCAAAGCCCGTCGCGCGGGACGGTCTCGGCAACGACGCCGCCGGTGCCGGCGCGCTTAAGTGTGTCGGCTAACGGCAGTGCCGCGATCACTGCCGGTGCGTCTGTCAGCGCGGCAATGACGCGATCAATAACTACGGCAGGGACGAAGGGCCGTGCCGCATCGTGGATCAACACGTGGTCAGGCAGGAGGTCGGCAATGACCTTCAGGCCCGCCAGGACGGACAGCTGTCGCGTAGCGCCACCGATCACCGGCGGCAGCAATTTGGTGCTCATGCCGAGAACTGCAATGGCCGCGTCGTAGGCGGTGCGATCATCCGCATGGATGACGACCTGGACCCGCGCGACGTTCGGATGTTGTGTGAATGCGGCAATGGCATGCGCCAGCACAGTTCGATCGCCCAGCTGCACGTACTGCTTCGGGCCGGCGTCTGCACGGGCGGCCCGTGTTCCGCGGCCGGCGGCAACGATCAGGGCAACAGCGGTTCCTTGGTCGGGCATCGAAGTCCTTCAGGCACGTCAGCAACGCGGTTCGCAGGTGCCACGCCAACCGAATGAACCAGCCTACAGCCTTCGTCAACGCACCGGGTCCTTGGTTGGTGCTGTATTTGCGCGTTGGTGGTCTGGGACGCTATGGCTTAACGGCGAAGACGCCACGCGGAGCCAAGAGGACGCCCACGCGATCACCGGCGTGACGCAGGACCTCTGCCTCTGGTGCAATGACAAACAGCGGGCCGACGCCCGTGTTCAGATTATACTCGGCATGTCCGCCCATGTAGGTGGCGGTTCGAATTGTCGCCGCAAGGCATCCGGCTGTTGTCGCGTCTACGATCCGTATCGCCTCAGGGCGTATGACAACGTCCACGTCGCCTGATGGAAGATTGCGATGGGACAGGGGCATGTGCATCGTATCCAGCGCCACAGTGCCTTGGACATTTGAGGTCGTGTCAAGTTTGCCACGCACATGATTGGCTTCGCCCATGAAGGTCGCTACGAAAACGTTGTCGGGCTCCTCATAAAGCTGACGCGGTGTTCCCATCTGTGCGATCTCGGCGGCGCGCATGACGACGATCAGGTCAGAGACTGCAAGCGCTTCGGACTGATCGTGCGTCACGTAGACGACGGTGACACCGAGGGCTTGCTGTAGTGCGCGGATTTCCTCCCGCATGCTGCGGCGCAGGCGGGCATCGAGATTTGAGAGGGGTTCGTCGAACAACAGCACATCAGGTTTCAAAACCAAGGCGCGAGCCACTGCAACGCGCTGTTGCTGGCCACCAGACATCTCGGCCGGCAGTCGCGGGCCGAACCCCTTGAGGCCAACTTTGCTGAGCGCGTCTTCGGCGCTGGTATGCGCTTCGGCCTTCCGAACTCCGCTCGACACTAAGCCGTAGGCTACGTTCTCCAGCACGGTCATGTGTGGAAAGAGCGCGTAGGACTGAAAAACCATCGAAACGTTGCGCTCGCCAGCGGAGAGATCGGTCACGTCGGCACCGCCAATGGAAATGCGTCCTTCGCTGACCCGCTCAAGCCCAGCGATCATGCGCAAAAGCGTGGTCTTGCCGCATCCCGATGGGCCCAGCAGCGTGACAAGGCTACCGGCTGGAATGACAAGATCCAAAGGCTTCACGGCCGTGACGCTGCCATAGCGCTTGGCAACTCTGGCCAGCCGCACTTCGGCCGATGTGTTTTCGCGGCTCATGCACGTGCTCCCGTCGCGGGCAGTGGTGCGGCGCTTCCACGACGACCCAGTTTACGCTCGCCGATAGCAAGCTGAATGAGCCCGACGACCACCATCATCAGCACGATCAGCGCCACTGAGTAGGCAATCGCCAAGCCGTAGTCGCCGTTGATGGCGCGGTTGATGATAAAGACTGTCGCCATCTCGTATTGCGCTGACACAAGGAAGATGACGGCCGATACGGTCGTCATGGCGCGAACGAACGAATACACCAACGCCGTCACGATGGCCGGCTTTAGCAGTGGCAGCACGACGTGTGTAAGCGTGCGGAAAGTGGAGGCGCGCAAGACGGTCGAGGCTTCGTCGAGGCTCTTATCAAGTTGGCTCATGGCCGCCATGCCTGAGCGCACCCCGACCGGCAGATTGCGGAACACGAAGCAGACGATCAGGATGATGGCCGTGCCGGTGATTTCCAGGGGTGGGATATTGTAGGTCAGAATGTAGGCAACGCCGATGACCGTGCCGGGAACACAGAATGTGAGCATAAGCGCGAATTCCAACAACCCTTTGCCGGCGAACCGCTGCCTCGACAAGATCCAGGCGGCCAACAGTCCGAGTACCGCCGTGATTGGCGCAGCGATTGCTGCGAGCTTAATTGTTGTGAAGAATGAACTCCACGCACCACCGGACCAGAGCAGGCCATTATTGGTCCATTCGACAGCAAACGCCCGACCGAAGTGCGAGAGCGTCGGCGTCCAGTCGCGGCCCCAGACTTTGACGAAACCACCGATCAGCGCGAGCACGTAGACGATCAAAGTTAGAGTGGCCCAAGGTACTGCAACGGCATACGCCGCTCGCTTGATGCCGATCGGTAGCGGTGTGGGCAAGCCGCCATCCCCTTTCCCGGTCATGGACACGAAGGAGCGGTTGCCGACGATGTAGCGCTGCAGGATGAAGGCCGCGAGGGCAAACAGCAGCAAGATCAATCCCAAAGTCGCTGCGCGCCCGAAATCGGCCTGCGCGCCGACAACCGCAAAGAAGATCTCCGTCGAGAGAACGCCGAACGATCCACCGAGCAGGATCGGATTGCCGAAATCAGCCAGGCTTTCGACGAAGACCACCAACCACGCATTGGCGAGGCCGGGTCGCATGAGCGGCAGCGTGACACCTGTAAATGTCCGCATGGGCGTGGCCCGTAGCGTTTGCGATGCTTCTTCAAGGGTCGGCGAGATGCCCTGCACGACGCCGATCAGTACGAGAAACGCCGTCGGCGTAAATGAGAACACCTGCGCCAGCCAGACGCCATTGGCACCATAAATCCAGCGGCCCAGCTCGATGCCGAAGAGCGAACTGATCAACTGATTGATCAGGCCGGAACGACCAAAAATCAGGATCAATCCGAGGCCGATGATGAATGGCGGCGTGATGATCGGTAGCACCGTCAGCAATCGCAACGGCGCTTTGAAGGCGAATTGCGTGCGTGTCACGACCAAAGCAAATGCCAGCCCTAGTGCTGTGCAGGCCGTGGCCGTGAAAACGCCGAGCGCGAGGGTGTTCCACGCAACCCCACACGACGCGCGTGACGTCCAGCACGCAATGCCCCAGATTTTTGGGTGGAACATCCGCGCCACAAAAGCACTGGCGACGGACTGCCCGTCCGAGGTCGCGAACATCTGGCCCATGATCGTTAACACGGGCCAGACCGTAAACAGCAGGATCGATGCCGCGAGCAGACCAACCGCGCCAGCGACGAAGCGGTCGCCGCCAAAGTATCCGCGCAACGCGATGCCCTGCGTCGCTAATCCCGCGAAAGCTGCGAACGCGATTGTGCCGCCTAGGCCGATGCCGAATTGGCGGTCGGACAAGTCGCCGAAGGTGCGCTCCAGAAACGGATAGCTCCAGCCTCGGACGCCAATAAACCAACCCTGCAGCACGATGGCCAGCAGGCCTATAACGCCAGAAATGAGGAGCAGAGTGCCCAGTCTCCGCCGATCCAGTCCTGGCGTCAGAGCGAAGAGCGCGGGCACTAACGCGGCGACAACGGGCCAAAACCACCAGCGCTTATGGAGGAGACTTTGGGCCAGTGCACTGGCCGTATCAGCATCGCCCGAGACGAGGGCAAAGATGGACTTCAGCGTGAGCCCATCCTGCAGCATATGCCATGGCAGCAGGCACACTCCCGCGATCGCTGCCAAACACCACCACGCCGACGGATCCATCCGCCTCGAGCGACCAGCCGCGCCTGGTCCGTTCGTCACGCGTGCTCCCGTCGCTGTCATCTTGGGAGCGAACCCACGTCACGTTCCCAGCGTTCCAACAGATGCCGGCGGCGAGCGCTCGAGCCGTAGGCAGCGAAGTCATAATCGATCAGTTTGATGCGTGCGGGGTCTGGTAGTTTTGGATCCGGCTTGGCACCTGGATGTGCTGGTTGGTGCCACTGGTTGACCCTTGGGCCGATGTCCATGGCGGCAGGTGTTAAATACCAGTCATAAAAGCGCTTGGCCTCTCGCTCGTTGCGCGCGCCCTTGATGATCGCCATGCACGCGACTTCATAACTTGTGCCCTCGGCAGGATAGATCATTTCGATGGGGAACCCGGCGTATTTCTCCGACAGCGCCTCCATGTCAAAGCTGATGGCGATGCCGGTCTCGCCTCGCGCAGCCGCTTTGATCGGGCCGGAGCCTGACCGGGTATATGCATTGACGTTTGCGTGCAGCCTTTTGAGATAGTCGAAGGCTTTGTCTTCGCCCCACATCTGCACAAAGCCGGCGATGATCGTATAGGCTGTGCCAGACGAATTCGGGTTCGGCAGTTGGATCTCGCCCTTATATTCAGGTTTGGTAAGATCCTCCCAAGTGGCCGGCAGAGGCAGTTTTTTCTTCGCCAGAAGTTCGCTGTTGTAGGCGATGCCGATGGCACCGGACGAGACACCAACGCAGCGCCCGGCCGAGTGCACATGGGCCTTCTTTGACCAGTCTCGGAGCTGACCCAGGTTCGGCGACGTGTAGGCTTGCAACAGCCCAGCTTCGGCGGCCACTAAGTGTGTATCCGTCGAAGCGCCAAACCAGAGGTCCAGTTTTGGGTTCTGCGCCTCAGCTCTAACTTGCGCCAGAATCTCGCCGGCCGATTTGCGGACCATATTGACCTTGATGCCTGTCTCGCGCTGGAAATCGGCAACAATTGTTTCGCACCACTCAGCGGCGGGTGCACAGATCATATTCATGGTACCTTGCGCGCCGGATGGACCCGCCCACAACAAGGCCGCCATCAACGCAAATCCTGCGCTCCTGGTAACGCTTAGCATGTAGAATTCCCCCTCGTTACCTATGGGATCAGAAGGTGGACGATCAGCGCGGTAGAGCGCCAATCTCGGCGTCCCATTTGCCGAGCAGCCGCTTACGCTCTGCCGCTGAACCGTACTTTACGATGTCATAGTCGACGAGCTTCATCTTGGTGAGATCGGGTGCGCCCGGAGGCAAAGGGGTCGCTTTGTTCGAAGACATCTGCAATTGCTTGCCAATATCAAAGCCGATTTTCTGGGCGTCAGGGGTCAGGGCCCAGTCATAGAATGTCTTTGCCTGCGCGAGGTTGCGCGCGCCCTTGAGGATCGACATCGAGCCGATTTCATAGCCGGTGCCTTCGCACGGCGTGCTGTAGGTCACGGGGAAACCGGCATTCTTTTCGGTCACCGCGTCGTGCACAAACGACAGTGAAACCGCTGTTTCACCGCGCGCCACGGCCTTGATGGGGCCAGTGCCTGAACGTGCGTAGGCGTTGATGTTGCCATGCAACTCTTTCATGTAGGCGAATGCCTTGTCCTCGCCGAGCAGCTGCACCAGCGTGGCTATGATCACGTAGGCCGTGCCGGATGAGTTCGGGTTTGCGACCTGGATCTCGCCTTTGTAGGCCGGCTTGACGAGATCAGCCCAGCAGGTAGGCGGGGGAATGCTTTTCTTGGCAAGCAACTCCGTGTTGATGCCGAAGCCGACCGCGCCTGAGTAGACGCCCACCGAGCGACCCTTGGCGCTATCGTATTGCTTGGTGGCCCAAGGGTGCAATTCTCCAAGGGCTGCGGGCTTATACTCCATCGACAACCCTTCTTCGGCGACGATTAGGTGGGGATCGCCGGTGCCACCAAACCACACATCGCCGCGCGGGTTCTGTGCTTCGGCGCGGATTTGCGCGAGTGTTTCACCCGAGCCCTTCTGGGTCATGTTGACGGTGATGCCAGTTGCCTTCTGGAAGCTCGTGACAATGCCCTGGCACCATTCCACCTGCACCGAGCAGTAGAGGTTCACTTGGCCCTGAGCCTGAACGGGCTCAAGCACTGCGACACTCGCGGCAATGGCTGACGCGCACCCAAGAAGTGTTTTGCATACACGGATCATAAAGACGTTTTCCCTTGGTCGTTTTTGTTTGCACATGCTTGTGCTGAAATCGGGTTGTGCACAAGTGGTGCCCCCCGCCGGGAGGTTTGTTGCTCTCAGGAGGTCAGTAATGAAGTCCAATCCAAACACGCGTGTTCAGTAGTCGGGGGCAGCCATGGGTTAGCGAGACGCCCTCTTTGGACTTTGTGAACAGCGTTCTCATTACGATGAGCGACGGTCGCCGTCTGGGTGCTCCTGTCCCGCGCACAAGCAGCATCGCCGGGAGGTGTGCCCAAGGCGCGTGGCGGCGTCGATGGCACCGTTGATCCCATTGCAAGCGTATTTGCGGCATGCTGTATCGGTCAGGTTGGCGCGCCGGGAGGCAACGTCTCTCCGTGACGACCGACGGGCGGGAGCGTCTCGCCTGACGGCTGCGAGACAGTCAGACCTGCGAGAGCTTCCCATGCGCGACCTCATTGGAATACCCTGCCTGTTCATGCGTGGCGGCACGTCTCGGGGACCTTATTTTTTAGCGTCGGATCTGCCGCCCGATGTGGCAACACGGGATCGCGTGTTGCTGTCCGTCATGGGCTCGCCGGATGTGCGCCAGATCGATGGGTTGGGTGGGGCTGATCCGACGACGAGTAAGGTAGCGATTGTTTCGAAATCCGCGCGTTCGGGCGTTGATCTCGACTATCTCTTCGCGCAAGTCGATATCGCCAAGGCGATTGTGGATACCAACCCGAGTTGCGGTAATATGCTCTCCGGCGTGCTGCCGTTCGGCATCGAACGTGGGTTGATCAAACCCTCGGCCGGAACCACGACGGCGATGATCTTCAACGTCAACACCGAGTCGCGCATCGAGGCGATCGTGCAGACGCCCGGCGGCGAGATCGTCTACGACGGCGACACTGCCATTGCCGGCGTGCCGGGGACGGCTGCACCGATTGTGCTGAACTTCATGGATGTGGTGGGGGCTATTTCCGGGAAGATGCTGCCCACAGGGCACGTGCGTGAAACCATCCAGGGGGTGGACGTGACATGCATCGACGTGGCCATGCCGATGCTGCTGATCCGTGCCCGTGATCTTGGGTTGGACGGCACCGAGGGCAAAGCGGGGATCGACGGCAACGCAGCACTGATGGCGCGCATCGAGAGCATCCGCCGTGAAGCGGGCACCCGTATGGGCTTCGGCGATGTGACGGACAAGGTTATTCCCAAGGTTGGTCTGCTGTCTGAACCGCGCACCGGCGGCACGTTGACGTCGCGCTATCTGACGCCGTCGAAGCTGCATGCCGCCCACGCGGTTACAGGCGCTGTCTGCGTGGCGACGGCTTGTGCTTTGGAAGGGTCGGTGGCCTATGATGTGGCAACCCGCAGCGCCGACAACCCACGCACCATCTGGATCGAGCATCCATCGGGCCAGCTCGATGTTCGGCTGCAGACGACAGGGGTGGGCGCGGCAATGGATGTGGTGGCAGGCACGCTGAGAACGGCGCGGCCGATCATGCGGGGCGAGGTGCTGGTGCCGCGCCGTGTTCTAGGGGGCTCGTGATGAGGACGGACAGCAGACCATGCCGCAACGTGTAATTTTGATCGGCGAGTGCATGGTTGAGCTGGCGCGGGGCGGCGAGGGCCAGTTTGCGCTGGGGTACGGCGGTGATACTTACAATACGGCTATTTACCTTGCGCGCCTTGGCATCCCAACCGCCTATGCGACCCAGCTGGGCGATGACCCCTACAGCGATGGCATTGTGGCGGCGGCGCGTGCGGAAGGCGTCGATACCGACCTCATTGCCCAGATCTGGGGGCGCAACGCCGGGCTCTACATGATCGAGACATCGGCGGCCGGCGAGCGCACGTTTCACTATTGGCGTGACCGCGCGCCGGCGCGCGAGTTGTTCGATGGCGCCGAAGGCATGCGTGTAACGGCTGCGATGAATAGCACAGCGCTCGTTTACCTGTCCGGCATTACCTTGTCGCTCTATGGCGCACACGGCCTAGATGCACTGGAAGCTGCGCTGACGGCTGCCAAGACGGCTGGCGCGCGTGTGGCGATCGACGGCAATTTCCGGCCACGGGGATGGAGCGGGGACATTCTGCGTGCGCGGGCGACGTTCGAGCGCTTCTTCCGGCTGGCCGACATCGCGCTGCCAACCTTCGACGATGAGCAGATGCTATGGGGCGACACCGCGCCGGAGCAGACGCTGGCCCGGCTGACGGGGTGGGGCATCGGCGAAATTGCGCTGAAGCAAGGCCCCGCAGGCGCGGTCATTGTCCACGCGGGCGCGAGGACCCTCGTGCCGGTTCTGCGGGCGGTGACACCCTTAGACACCACAGCAGCCGGCGATAGCTTCAACGCGGCCTATCTGGCGGCGCGGCTTCGCGACCAAACACCGGCAGAGGCGGCACGCGCCGGGCACGCCCTGGCGGGCATCGTCATCCAGCATCGCGGCGCGATTATTCCGAAAGCGGCGATGGGGTGATTTGGAGGGTGCAGCGCACGCCACCCCGCATTTCGACCGCGCATTGACGCGCCTTAACCGATATAGTTATTTCCCATAAGCATTTTTGCACGTCCGCTGCGAGGCCTTGCCATGACGACTGTTCCCATCGACACCACTGCCCTCGCCACGCCGGGCCTCGTCAGCGTCGAGGCGCGCGGCACGACGCTGATTGTGCGTCTCACCCGGCCCGCCAAGCGTAATGCGCTCAACGACGGCACCGTGCTGGCGCTTGAGAGAATCTTCGTCGCCATCCCGGATGGTACCAAGGCCGTGGTGTTGGCAGGGGACGGTGAGCATTTTTGTGCCGGCCTCGATCTGTCGGAACTGACTGAGCGTGATGTGCCGCAGGGCGTGCGCCACTCGATGATGTGGCATCGCATTCTGGAACGCATCCAGTTCGGGCCGGTGCCGGTGATCGCCGAGCTCAAAGGTGCGGTGATCGGTGGTGGGTTGGAGTTGGCGCTGGCGGCGCACATCCGCGTGGCCGACGCCACAGCGTTCTATGCACTGCCGGAAGGCCAGCGCGGCATCTATACGGGCGGCGGTGCTTCGGTGCGATTGCCACGCGTCATCGGCGTTGATCGCATGATGGACATGATGTTGACCGGCCGCAGTTATGATGCCACCGACGGCAATCGGCTGGGGTTGTCGCAATATTTGACGGACGCCGGCGCTGCCTTCGACAAAGCTCTGGCGCTTGCAGACAAGATCGCCACCAACGCCGGCATTACGAACTTCGCGCTGATCCAGGCGCTGCCACGCATCGCCGAGCAGGACCGCGCCAGCGGATACATGATGGAAGCGTTGATGGCCGGCATCGCTCAGGGCGAGCCGGATGCCAAGGCCCGTGTGCGCGCATTCCTCGATGGCAAGGCCGCGAAGGTAACACGCGGGTCATAAGGCTTCGCTTCGCGACTATGCCGACTGACATCCCAAGAGCGCCTCAAGGTGCCGTGCATCAGAGTTTCCGGGAGAAATTTGCTATGACGACCGCGCCCGTATCAACAAAGCCGCCGCACCGCCGCGTCAATCTCGGTTCGTCTGAGATGGTCGTCGAAAAGCGTCCCGATGGTACAATGATCGCGCGCCATCCCCAGCCGCTCGGACCCTATCCGGCCAAGACGACAGAACGCCTGGAGCACTGGGCCAAAGTTGCGCCCGACCGGGTGTTCCTGGCGCAGCGTGACGGCACCGGCCCGTGGCGCACGATCACCTATGCGCAAACCCTCGCCTCCGTGCGCGGCATTGCGGCCGCCTTGCTCAGCCGCAACCTGTCGCCGAAGCGCCCGGTGGTCTGCCTGACCGGCAACGATCTCGGTCAAGGCCTGCTCGCGCTGGCGACGCAATACGTGGGCGTGCCGTTCGCGCCGATTTCGCCGGCCTATTCGAGCATGAGCCAGGATTACGGCAAGCTGCGCCACGTGTTTCAACTTTTGGAGCCAGGCCTCGTGTACGCCACGAATGCCGGGCCGATTGCCAAGGCACTGGATGCGGTGATGCCGCCGGATGGTGAGTTGGTGGTGACGGCCAAGGCTGACATGGCACGGCCCCAGACGTTGCTGACCGATCTGATCGCGACGCCGGTCACTGCGGCGGTCGAAAACGCGCACGGCAAGGTTGGCCCCGATACGGTGGCGAAAATACTCTTCACGTCCGGCTCCACTGGTATGCCGAAAGGCGTGATCAACACGCAGCGCATGATGTGCGCAAACCAGGTGATGTTTGCCGCCGTCACCCCGTTCCTGACCGAGGTGCCGCCGGTGCTGGTCGACTGGCTGCCGTGGAGCCACACGTTCGGCGGCAATCACAATTTCAATCTCGCGCTGTTCGGTGGCGGCACGCTCTACATCGACGAGGGCAAGCCGGTCGGCAACGCGATTGAACTGACGGTGCAGAACCTGCGCGAGATCGCGCCCACCGCGTACTTCAACGTGCCGCGCGGCTATGAGGCACTGCTGCCCTACCTGCAGCGCGACGAAGCGCTCGCAAAGAATTTCTTCAGCCGCGTCAAAACGCTGCAATACGCCGGCGCGTCGCTGTCCCAGCCGGTGTGGGACGGCCTTGAGGATGCGGCGATCAAAGCGACCGGCGAACGTATTTTCATGATGAGCGGGCTCGGCTCCACTGAGACGGCACCCGGCGCCCTCTCGGTGACCAAGTACATTGAGCGGGCGGGCACAGTGGGCGTTCCCATGCCAGGTGTCACAGTCAAGCTGGTGCCCAATGGCGGCAAGCTTGAAGCGCGGCTCAAGGGTGACAATATTATGCCCGGCTATTGGAAAAACCCCGAGCAGACGGCGGCCGCCTTCGACGAAGAAGGCTATTACAAACTGGGCGACGCGCTGAAGTTCACCAATGAGGCCGATTACTCCGACGGCTTCCGCTTCGACGGCCGCGTAGCCGAAGATTTCAAGCTGTCGTCCGGCACTTGGGTCTCAGTCGGTCCTTTGCGTGCCGATCTCATTCATCATTTCGCACCCTTCATTCGCGATGCGGTTGTCGCCGGTCATGACCGCGCCGCTCTCGCGGCATTTTTGGTGCCCGAGGTCGAGCCTGCGCGCGCGCTCGCAGGATTGCCAGCAACGGCAACCCCGGCAGACGTCTTTGCCCATCCCACCGTAGCAGAGAAGCTGACAGCGCTCCTGGCCACCCACGCTGCCAAGAACACCGGCAGCTCGACGCTCATTTCGCGCATCCTCGTGCTGCACGAACCGCTTTC
>JANNEU010000419.1:0-10238 GCA_031379035.1 Hyphomicrobiaceae bacterium
CTTCATCCGTCCGGGGCAGGAAGCCATCGTCAAGCTCACCGCCTACGATCCGGCCATCTATGGCACACTCCCCGCCGCGCTGGAGCGCGTCTCGCCCGATACCATCGAGGACAAGTCACATCGTGGGCAATTCGCCTACCGCATCTATGTGCGGACCAAAAACGCCTATCTCGAAACCCGCGACGGCAAGCGCCACCCAATCATCCCCGGCATGATCGCGACCACTGAAATCCGCACCGGCCGCAAGACGGTGATGGACTACCTGGTCAAACCCTTCAACAAGGCCGCCGAGGCCATGCGGGAGCGCTGACCGCGTCAGGCGATGATGTCCGGAAACAGCTGATCCTCAACTGCGATCATCTGATCTTTCAACGCCAGTTTGCGCTTCTTCAGACGCCGGATGGTGAACACGTCAGCGCTACCGGCAGCCTCAAGCCCGATAATCTCGGCGTCGAGGTCGCGATGCTCGGCCTTCAGGCGGATCAGCAACTCGCGCAGTTCGGTGTCGTTGGTGCGCTGCATGGGGATGAAAAAGTGCTTTCGCAGGTCTTGAACAGGGCGCAACCACACGTGCTGCGCCGCGAGACACCTTCTGCCGCGTCGCGCCGTTTTTGGCAATCGTTCAGTCGTGCGAGAGCCGTCCGAAGCAGCTAAAGTCCGCGCTCATGGTCCGTCGGGGTTTAACCAGTCCGCCAAGGTCGCACGCGCGACCCTGATCACCGCTTGCTGTTCCACCAACCCCTCAGGCAGACTGACGGCCAGTCCTCTGTCACTGGAGAGCCGTCTATGTCGCTGCGTTTCACCGCGCATCTTGTTGCGCTTCTTACGTTCTGCTGTGTGGGTGTCATGGCGGTTGGTACGACCAGCGCCACTGGTCAAAGCGCGCTATCGTTCACTGGCCAGCTTCGTTCGGCCCTTCCTCAAAGCACCATCGCCGAACCCATTGCTGCCGTCGCCCGCACCTGTTCATCGATCTCCAGCTTGTCGCGGCGCTGCCATTTCACCTTCGACAAGGAGTGCAAGAAGCGCGGCGACAGTAAGGATCACTGCATCCGCATGAGCGGCTTCTGTCACGGCTGCACGGACGCCTATGCAACATGCAAAGGCCAGCAGAACGCCGCGAGCCAAAAGTCAGGCGCTTCTGCCACCGACTGCACACGCTGCAACGTGGCTTACGGCCAGTGCATCAGCCGCATGGTCCAGCAGTACGGTGGCAAGCTGATCAAAGTGAAGTAGGAGCGCTGAAAGCGTTGCGGGCCGGTCGCGAGTAGGCCCGTAACTGGCTCGCAGTCGCGTTCGCGTTCAGAACTTGAAGTTCACACCAAGCTTGAACGTGTCGGCCCGCGGCTTGAGATCGACAGCGTTGCCAATGAACTCGCCCGCCCCCGTCCGGACGGAGCCAAGGTTGTAATGCAGGTACTCGGCTTTGAGGGTCCAGTTCTTGTTGAGTAGGAATTCAGCGCCTGCACCCAGGGCGTAGCCAGTCGACGTCTGCGAAAAACTCGAAGTTGCCCCGCCGCCGTTCGGCGTCGCCGTCCACTGCGTGTTGCCCCAGGCGAGACCACCCGTGAAATAGAGCATCGCAGGCGGCGCAATCGCCCAACCCATCCGTCCGCGCAGCGAGCCAAGGCCCTTGGTGTCACTCGCGCATGTCACCCCACCGCCAGGGCAGTCCGTCGATCCCTTGAGGTTCGAGAACATGTAGTCGCCCTCGACGCCGAGGATGATACTGCCGGTCTGGAAGTTATAGCCGCCCTGCAGTCCGCCGAGTGCACGGCCACCCTTGGTCTCGAACGAATTGAAGTCGGCACTGCTCCAGACGGTTTTGGCGGACCCGGTGCCAACGCTGGCACCGAGATAAGGGCCGGTCCACGGGTTGGCAGAAGATTGGGCCAGCGCGTTTGATGCACTGGCGGCAGCGAGCAGGGCAGCAGCGGCAAGGACGGCTTTCATGGGCCGGATAGTCATGCGGATCGTCTCCAGTTGAAAACGCAGGAGAAAAGCCCGCAATGCAGCGGATCTGCGACGGCCCTGTGGCAGCGCTGCGGCGCAGCAATGACGTTTGATTGCGGAACATTGCGCTGCCGGCTCACCATCAAAAAAATCCCCGATGGACAGGTCCACCGGGGCAAAGGTCAGGAGAGACGGCCGTCCCGTCGGGGGGACGAAACGGCCGGTAGGCGACTGTTACTTCTTGAGTTCGACCGGCTTCGTGTCAGTCGGCTTGGCAGCAGGCGCTGTGGTTGTGCCGGCAGCAGGCGTCACAGTCTTGCTGGCATCAGCTTTCGGAGCTTCCGTCTTCTTCTCATCAACCTTGGGCGCGCCAACGGCCATCGGCTTGGCATCGACCTTGGGGGCGTCGGCTTTCTTATCCATCACTGCTGGAGCAGTTCCGGTGGTGGCAGGTGCAGCGGTCTTGCCAGCTTCAATTTTACCAGCGTCAACTTTACCAGCATCAGCCTTCGGCGCGACAGGAACCACGGGCGTGGTGACCGGAGCCTGAGCCTGCGTCGGCTTCGCGTCGAGGGGCTGGCCAACCGGCGCACCCATCACTTTGCCACTGTCAACCATCGGAGCGGCCGGCTTGGCAGCAGGTGCCTGGGTGGTTGCGGTCGGAGCCGGCATGCTGGCACCGATGGCCGGCTTGGTGTCCTGCGCGAACGCTGGCGCGACGACGAAAAGGGACAAGGCGGCGATCGAGATCATCTTTTTCATGGCATGTCCTTTGAATTGTTTCCCTACCCCCGTACCGGGGCATGGCGGGAGATATGCCGGGATGATCTGTCCGGCGTAGGGCGGCGCGCTGTCGCTTGGCTGAACGGCACTTGCAGCGTTCGTTCATGTGTCGCGCTAATCGACGCGACTGTTTCCTTGGCCGCGCGCTCAATTAGTGGGCGGTTCACTGCTCACGCGGCCTTTACAGTGACACCAAGGGCGGCTTTAACTCCCGCTCGCCGCGATGCCGGGAACCAACCCGGCCGGCCACCTATAGCCGTTGGGATCGGGAGACCTACGAATGACCTTGATGCGGAAATCTAGCCTTTGGCGTGGCTTGCGCCAGAGCGCGCTCACTGCCGGCGCATTCGCCGCGCTCGCAGCCGGCACCAGTCAGGCTCAGGCGCAGACACCGAAGACACTGCGCGTTGTCTTGCACTCCGATCTCAAGATCCTCGACCCGATCTGGACGACTGCGTATATCGTCCGCAACCACGGCTACATGATCTACGACACGCTTTTCGCGTTGGATGTAGAGGGCAACGTCAAGCTGCAGATGGCCGACAAGTACGACGTGTCTGCCGACCAGCTGACCCACACCATCACCTTGCGCGACGGGCTCGCATGGCATGATGGTGCACCAGTAACCGCCGAAGACTGCGCCGCCTCCATCAAGCGTTGGGGCGCTCGCGACTCGGTCGGCCAGAAGCTGATGAGCTTCGTTGACGCCATTTCGTCGCCAGACGCCAAGACCATCGTCATTAAGCTGAAATCGCCAACGGGCCTCGTTTCGATCGGCCTGAGCAAGCCATCGTCCAACGTGCCATTCATGATGCCGAAGCGCGTCGCGGACACCGACCCGAATAAGCAGATCGAGGACTTCATCGGTTCGGGACCTTTCATCTTCAAAAAAGACGAATGGAAGCCAGGCGACAAGACGGTCTACGTCAAGAATGACAAGTATAAGCCACGCGCCGAACCGGCATCCGGGCTTGCTGGCGGCAAGGTCGTCAAGGTTGATCGCGTCGAATGGCGCGCGATTTCCGATCAGCAGCAGATCGCCAATGCGTTGCTGGCCGGCGAAATCGATTACGTCGAGCAGCCCAAGCACGACCTCATCCCGCTCTACAAGAAAGACGCCAACGTCGTCGTCAAGGACTACAACCCGCTCGGCAACCAGTACGTGTTCCGCATGAATTGGACGCAGAAGCCCTTCGACAATCCGAAGGTCCGCCAGGCGATCTTCTACGCCTTCAACCAGAAGGACTTCCTCGATGGCGTGATCGGCAATCCCGAGTACTACAAAGAGTGCAGGGCCATGTTCATCTGTGGCACCAGCCTCGCCACCGACAAGGGCATGGAAGACAAGTTCACATCGAACGTCGCGAAGGCCAAGGAGCTGCTCAAAGAGGGCGGGTACGACGGCACGCCCATCGTGCTGATGCAATCAACCGATCTCGACGTGCTCACCAACCTCGCGCCGGTCGGCAAAAGCCTGCTCGAGAAGGCTGGCTTCAAGGTCGATATGCAGTCCATGGATTGGCAGACCCTGGTCGGCCGCCGCGTCAAGAAAGACCCGGCCGCTTCCGGTGGTTGGAACGCAGCCTTCACAAGCTGGAACGCTGCAGACGTGACGAACCCCATCTCTGCCGCGTTCGTGAACTCGACGTGCGAAAAAGCGGCCTGGGGCTGGCCGTGCGACGAGCCGATGGAGAAGCTGCGTGACGATTTCGCACGCGAGACCGATCCAGCTAAGCAGAAGTCTATCGCCGAGGCCGTGCAGGTCCGGGTCGGCGAGATCGGTACGCACGTCTATTTGGGTCAGTGGTACCAGCCGCAGGCGCATCGCAAAACGGTCAGTGGCATTCTGGTGTCGCCAGCACCTGTGTTCTGGAACGTCGAAGTCAAGTGATGGCTGTGAGGGGGTCAGATCAGAGGTCTGACCCCATTCAACTCTCGGCGGCACCCACGACACTGCGAACAGAGGCCAGCACCGCGCATGGCAGACTTCTTCCAAGCCCTGACTGACGAACACATCGCCTTCGTGACCCGACAGCCGGTGTTTTTCGTCGCCACTGCGGCGGACGACGCGCGGATCAATCTCAGCCCCAAAGGGATGGATTGTTTTCGCGTGCTATCGCCCGAGCGCGTTGCTTATCTCGACGTTGGCGGCTCTGGCAATGAAACGCATGCGCACCTGACTGCCGATGGCCGGATCACGCTCATGTTCTGCGCCTTCGACCAGCCAGCGTTGATTTTCCGCATCTATGGCAAAGGGCGGGCCGTGCTGCCGCAAGATACAGAGTTTCAAGCGCTGTTGCCGCACTTCACAAAGCTGCCGGGCACGCGGCAGATCTTCGTTGTTGATATCGAGAGCGTTCAGGCCAGTTGCGGCTGGGGCGTGCCGTTCATGGCCTTCGACAAGGAGCGCGCGACGTTGGCCAAGTATCATGCCCAGCAGGACCCAGCCGAGCGTTTGGCGAAAATCGCTGGGCGGACAAAGAGCATCGACGGTCTGCCCGTGCGGGTGCAGACGCGGATGCTGGATTAACCGATGCTCTTTTTCATCCTCCGCCGGATTTTGTCGACCATCCCAGTGATGCTGGTGGTGGCGATATTCGTGTTCCTGATGCTCCGGCTGACCCCCGCCGATCCAGCCGCTATCATCGCCGGTGACAACGCCAACGCGCAGCAAGTGGCTGACATTCGCGCCAAGTTAGGTCTCGATGAGCCGATCATCACCCAGTTCTTCATCTGGATCGGCAAGATCCTCAAGGGCGACCTCGGCGAGAGCTTCTTCTTCAAGAAAACGGTTGCCGATTTGATCTCGGACCGCGTGGAAGCCACTCTGTCGCTTTCGTTATTCACGATCGTTCTCGCGATCCTGATTGCCGTGCCACTGGGCGTGTTGGCAGCAGCAAAACATGGCACCTGGATCGACCGCGTCGTGATGGGTTTCTCGGTGCTCGGCTTTTCGGTGCCGGTGTTCGTCATCGGCTACCTGCTGATCTACGTGTTTGCCATCGAGCTCAACTGGTTGCCCGTGCAGGGGTATCAGCGCATAGGCCTGGGCGTTGGTGGTTGGTTCCAGCGGCTCATTCTGCCATCGCTGACGCTCTCGGTCGTCTACGTGGCGCTGATCGCCCGCATGACCCGCACGAGTATGCTCGAAGTTCTCTCAGAGGACTACGTCCGCACAGCTCGCGCCAAGGGGCAGGTCGAGCGGAAAGTTCTATTCCGGCACGCGTTGCGCAACGCTGCGGTGCCCATCGTCACTGTCATCGGCCTCGGCATCGCGCTGCTGATCGGCGGCGTGGTGGTCACCGAGAGCGTCTACACCATCCCGGGTCTCGGCCGTCTGACCGTCGATGCCGTGCTGGCGCGCGACTTCCCGGTCATCCAGGCTGTCATTCTGTTGTTCTCGTTCGTCTACGTGATCGTCAACCTCATTGTCTACATCATTTACACGATCCTTGATCCACGCATTCGTTATTGAGGACTCTGGTGGCGGAAGAGATCAAATTCACCGTACCGAGTGCGCCGCTGTCTGCGGCCTTGCCCGCAGTTGCGCGCCAGCAGCAGAGCGGTCTGGGCCGCGCCTTCCGCAATACGGGCGTGATGATCGGCGGCATTGTGGTGCTGGTCATGATGCTGATCGGTGCGATGGCTCCCTTCCTGGGTACAATGAACCCGACCGACATCAATCCCTCCGCGCGCAATAAGTTGCCCGGCACTGAGCGCATGGCCCGGGATGACAACGGCAATCAGACCAAGATCGTCCATCGCCTCGGCACCGACAGCCTCGGCCGTGATGTGTACAGCCGCGTGCTCTACGGTGCGCGCGTGTCTATCTTCGTCGGCGTCACCGTTGCGATCCTGTCGATCACCATCGGGCTGATGATCGGCCTCGTCTCAGGCTATGTGCGGTGGCTCGACCCTATCGTCATGCGGATCATGGACGGGCTGATGGCCATCCCGGCCATTCTACTGGCGATTGCTTTGGTGTCGTTGTTCCGTGCCGGGCTGGGTGCCGTGATCGTGGCGATTACGGTGCCGGAGATCCCGCGTGTGGTGCGATTGGTCCGGTCCGTCGTGCTGTCCGTGCGCGAAGAGCCCTACGTGGAAGCGGCCATCACCGTCGGCACGCCCACGCCCAAACTCATTTGGCGGCATATCCTGCCCAACACCATCGCGCCCATGATCGTGCAAGGCACGTTTATCTGCGCCTCCGCCATCCTGGTTGAAGCCATCCTGTCATTTCTCGGCATTGGCATTCCGCCCGAGACGCCGACCTGGGGCAACGTCATGGCTGAGGGGCGGCAGGTGTTCCGCCTCTATCAGCACAATATCCTCTATCCCGGCATCATGCTGGCGCTGACGGTGCTGGCGGTAAACATGCTCGGGGACGGTTTGCGCGATACCCTCGATCCCAAACTGGCAAAGCGGGTATGAGCGTGAAGTCTGTCCTCGAAATCTCCAACCTCACCGTCTCCATCCCTGGAGGGGGCGACCGCGCGAACGCGATTGAAGATATCTCGATCACGGTCAACCAGGGCGAGATCGTCTGCGTCGTCGGCGAGAGCGGCTCCGGCAAGTCGGTCACCGCGCAGGCTGTGATGGCGTTGCTGGCGAAAGGCCAGCTTAAAATAACCAACGGCTCGATCAAGCTCGAAGGCGATGAACTGACGACGAAGTCGCAACCCGAGATGCGCGCTGTGCGCGGCAAGCGCGCCGCCATGGTGTTTCAGGAGCCGATGACGGCACTCAATCCGGTTGAGACCTGCGGCGACCAGATCGGCGAAGTGCTCGAAATCCATACCGATCTCGATGCCGCCGGACGCCGCAAGCGCGTGCTCGAGGTCATGCATAGCGTCCACCTGCCCGATCCGGAGCAGATGATTGACGCCTATCCCCACCAACTCTCCGGCGGCCAGCGCCAGCGCGTCATGATCGCCATGGCGCTGGTGCTTGATCCCGCTCTCATCATCGCCGACGAGCCGACGACGGCGCTTGACGTCACAACGCAGGCGCAGATCCTCAAGCTCATCAAGGAAATGCAGGTGCGCCGCAACACCGGTGTGCTCTTCATCACCCACGACTTCGGCGTGGTGTCGGAAATCGCCGACCGCGTGGTCGTCATGCAGAAAGGCCGCATCGTCGAGCAGGGCGCCAAGGCTCAGATTCTGTCAGCGCCCCAGCAAGACTATACCAAGATGTTGATTGCGGCCGTGCCGAGCCTGGTGCCGCCTGTGCGCGTGCCCGTCACAGGGCCTGTCATGCTGTCGACGACGACGCTCAACAAAACCTACGGCGGGCGCACGATCTTCAGCCGCTCTGCGCGTGTAGTAAAAGCCGTCACCGACACGTCCATTGAAGTGCGCCGTGGCGAGACGCTGGGCATTGTCGGCGAGTCAGGGTCCGGCAAATCAACGGTCGCCCGCTGCATCGCGCGGCTGGTCGATCCCACCTCTGGCAGCATCAATATCGACGGCGTCGATATTGCTCGCATGTCTGAGCGCACGCTGCGCCCCTATCGCCGCCGCGTGCAGATCGTGTTCCAGGATCCCTATCGTTCGCTCAATCCGCGCCGAACCGTCGGGCAATCCATCGTCGAAGGGCCGATGAACTTCGGGCTCGATGAAGCCGCTGCAATCGCGCGCGCGCGTGATCTCATGGGCCTCGTCGGTCTTTCGCCCGACGCCCTCGACCGTTTTCCGCATCAGTTCTCCGGTGGCCAGCGTCAGCGTATCGCCATTGCCCGTGCGCTCGCCATGGAGCCTGTTTTGCTGATCGGAGATGAACCGGTCTCCGCGCTCGATGTGTCGGTCCAGGCGCAAGTGCTGCAGTTGCTCGATGCCGTGCGCAAAAAATTCGATCTGGCCGTGCTGTTCATCACCCACGATCTGCGCGTGGCAGCGCAGATCTGTGACCGCATCGCTGTCATGCAGCGCGGCGTTGTCGTTGAAACCGGTCCGACCGCGCGTGTGTTCGCCGAGCCCCAGCATGCTTACACCAAGAGCTTGTTCGCCGCCGCGCCCGGCCAAGGCTTCGGCAGCCGGATCGGCTCGGGTGAGTTGGTCAAAGCCTGAGACAGCGGCCTGAGACAGCAGCGCAGTAGACGGCCAAGCATTTTTCGGCGAGGTGGCCTCACTGTTCGCTGGAAAAAAAACGCGAGCAACAGAGCGGCTATTAATCCGCTTAAACTTGTTAAACTTATTAAAGATGTTAATCTTGGCAAACATCGCTCCGCGCGCGGGGCAGTCGCCGGGGGCGTGGGGATGCGGCCTGCAGACAATCCATTTGAGCCCGGCGCGGGAACGCCGCCGCCAGAACTCGTGGGCCGCGACTAGTCCTTGAAGATGCGAGCGCAGCCATCGAGAAAGGCGCAAAGGGCCGGCCCATCCGAGGGCAAGTGTTTTACGGCCTGCGTGGCGTCGGAAAGACCGTTCTGCTTCGCGCCGTCAGCGATATTGCAACGGCCCGTGGTGGGCTCGTGGCCGATCTGGAAACTCAGGAAGACAAACGCATCGCTGATATCATCGTGCCGGCGATGCGGACGATCCTGCAGCAGTTGAGCCGCGTGGAGCAGGCTAAGTCGGCGATCCAGAATGCCGCCACCGCATTGCAGTCGTTTGCCGCAAAATTCAAAATTAAAGTTGAGGGCGTCGGATTCGAGATCAAGGAGCCCGGCGCGGCAGCCGAGGCGGTGGACTTGGACGCGGATCTCTCTGCATTGCTGGTGGCCGTCGCCCAGGCAGCCAAGCGCGCCAAGAAATTTGTCATCTTGGCACTGGATGAAATGCAGTACCTATCAACCCCAGATCTGACGGCGCTGATCACCGGCATCCACGCCATCAATCAGAAATCTTTGCCGCTTGGGTTGTTCGGCGCGGCGTTGCCGCAGGTCCTCGCCAAGACCGGCAACGCGCGGACCTATTCAGAGCGGCTGTTTCAGTTTGTTGAAATCGGCGCATTGTCGAAGCCCGATTCCGACAGGGCCGTGCGGGTGCCGATCCTGGCGAGCAAGGCCGACGTGACGCAGGCCGCACTTGATCTGATCTTTCTTAAGTGCCGTGGCTATCCGTATTTCCTGCAAGAATGGGGGAGCCGCGCGTGGCTGGCCGCCAGAACGTCGCCGATCAGCGAGCGCGATGTAGCTACCGCCGAGGCGCGCACCATCGAAAGTTTGGACAAGAGCTTTTTTCGCGTGCGCTACGACCGGCTGACGCAGTCAGAAAAAGAGTATTTGCGGGCCATGGCGCACCTAGGAGCTGGACCGCACAAGTCTGGCGATGTCGCGAAGGTGCTGGGCAAGAAAACGACGCAGACCGGCACGGTGCGCAGTAAGGTCATTGCAAAAGGCATGGCGTTTGCTGGCCAGTATGGGGAAGTGCACTTTTCCGTGCCGCTCTTCGACGAGTTCATGCGCCGGGAATTGCCAAATTTTAAATCCCGCGCTCCGAAACGGCGTCCGTCCGCTGACTCAAAACGCCCATCGCCGACGTGACGGCTTGGGTCGGTTG
>JANNEU010000449.1:0-33049 GCA_031379035.1 Hyphomicrobiaceae bacterium
GCGCGCGCCAACATCGCGTCATCGAGCACGCCCGCCATCGCCCGCTCGGCACGCGCCAGATCGAGTTCCTTCGGCAGGCCCATCACGCGCCGGTAAAGCACAGCAGCCGCATCATCGCCGTCCAGCTTAGCGAGATCGGCCAGCCATCGCCGCTGCCGCAATGCGTCACGCAGCACATCGTCGAAACTATCATCGGCCGCGAACGTAATCGCCACGCCAAGCGCGCGACCAAGTGGCGCCGATCTGTCCGCCACCGCCGCTGTCAAAGTCTGATCAATCGCCTCGCGCAGCAGCGCCGACGATGTCGCTTCGTCGAGAATGGTGAAGTGCGGCGGGATGCCTGCTTCAAGCGGAAACCGCTTCAACAGCCGTTCGCAGAAGCCGTGAATGGTCTGCACTTTCAGCCCACCCGGCGTCTCGATGGCCGACGCAAAGAGTTGCCGTGCGCGCACCTGCTCCATCTCGTTCGGCGCGCGACCCAAAACTTCGGTCAGCAACTTGGCCAGCGTCTCGGGCGCCGCCGTCACCCACGTGCCGAGCCGGTCGAACACGCGCTTCGACATCTCCGCCGCAGCAGCCTTCGTGAACGTCAGCGCCAGAATGCGCTCCGGCCGCGTGCCCGCCAGCAGCAACCGTAGCACGCGCGTGGTCAGCACATACGTCTTGCCGGTGCCGGCGTTGGCGCTCACCCACGCCGACGTTGCTGGATCTGACGCCAGCTGCTGTGCGCGCGTCGTTCGTTCCAGTGCCTGCTTGAGGCGGAGCGCATCATCGTGTGCCATGGCTCAGCCCTCCTCGCCGCCTTCATCGCCCGCCGACCATTCGGCCACGCGCGCGAGATGGGCAAAATCATCGAACGCGTAACTGTCCGCAAACATATGCCGCCGCACGGCGCGATACGGTGTCGACGGCTTGTCGAAATCCGCAATAAGTTTGCAAAGGCCCTCGCGCGTCTTTTGCGCCAGCCCCGCCGGGTCCTCGGTCTTCACCGCTCTGAACTCGCCGGCCGGCTCGCCACCTGACACGCGGATGTAGGCCAGCCGCGCGATCGTTGGCTTTGAAATGCCTGTAAAACCGCCATCAAGCGCAATGGCCGCTTCCAACGGCAATTGCGGCGACGCGCCGGACAGCACGCGCTTGTCGTTTGGCGCGCGCCCGGTTTTGTAGTCGGTGATGGTGAGAGTGCTGGCGCCGAGGTCCATGCGGTCGGCGCGCGCGGTGAGCGTGAACGCGCCGGCCGGACCTTCAAGCACTGTCTGCCCTTCGACTTCTGCGACAATGCGCTCGATGCCCTCACGCCGCGCCGGTTCGGTTGCCGCAAACCAATCGGCAAATCGCTCGAAGCGCGGCAGCCAGAACGCGGCGACGCGTGGATGCGCTGCGTATGCTGCCATGGCCTCACGCGCGCTTTCCAACAGCCGCACCGCCGTATCGGGCGGCAAGTCACGCGGATAGAGTGTTGCGAACCGGTGCAGCGCGTCGTGGATGATCTGTCCCTTCAGCGCAGCGCCGGGCACGCCGCCCATCGGATCGAGTTTCTCCAACTTCAAAATGTGCTGTGCATAGATCCCGTACGGATTTGCGATCCAGCGCTCAATGGCGGTGACCGGCAACTTGCGCGGCCGCCACGCCACTTCCGGCCGCGGGGCTGGCGGCGGCAACGGCTTCGTCTTCTCGGCATGATCGCGCGCCCGTGCCCAGGCTTGCCAGGGTTGCTCTGGCACCAGTATCTGCCGCGCTGTGCGGCTGTCGCGCGCGCCGACGCCATCGAGCAGCGCCAGCAACCGCATCAGCCAGCGCGATGGCACCGTCGGCACACCATCCATTTTCGCCGAGCGCGTCAGATACACCTGACCCGCACCGAGAAACGACGTGAAGTCATGCGCCGCATAGCCAATCTTTTCTTCCGGCGATGGTAACCCCAACTCTGCGCGCATGGGCCGGTTAAGCCACGCACCGGGATCAGCCGACGCTGGCCACGTGCCATCATTGAGCGCGCCCAGCACGATCACATCGGGCTGCTGCAGGCGCGCCTCAAACGGTCCCCAGATCGAAATGCGCGGATGCGCCGGCACGCGCGGCCGTACATTGATGCCTGAGGTGAGCCCCCGATAAAATTCCGGATAGTCGTCGGCGGAAAGTTCGGGCGATGGCAGACGCTCATCGAGCACTTCGCTAAAGAAGCTGTGCGCTGCCTCACCCGCCTCGCCGGCCCAGATGGGCGACGCGGGCGCTTCTGCTGCGCCCTCCGTTGGTGCCGTCACTGTCACGGTCGCCAACGTCTCCGCGACGGCCGCATGCGCCGCCGCCCACTGCCGCAAAGAGGCCACGCCGCCTGCCCGCACCAAGGCCACCAGCGGCTCAAACGCCGTCTGTAATTCGCCGATCAATGCACGCGCGCCGGCCCGGTCTTCGTCGCGCAATCGTCGCACGGCGCGCTGCCGCCGCTTGCCAGCGACGAGATCAGCGTCCGCCACATCCAGCGCTGCCAGCACGCCCTCAAGTCCGCGCCCGAGATAGGGCGTGCGGAACGCAATCAACTCGATCGCCCGCGCCGCGCGCCGGATCTCCGGCACTGTGCGCCCGAGCCGCAGCAGTGGATGCTTCAGCAGCGCCATCAGCGCGACCGGCGCGAACTCGCTGACAAAGGCATCGCCGACCAGCACTAGAAAAGCACCGGGTGGTGTTTTCGCCAGCGGCCGACCCGCGCTGTCGTCAACCGCAATGCCCATCGTCTCAAGACGATTGACCACGCGCCGCGCGAGCAGGCGGTCTGGCGAGACCATGGCCGCCGTCATGCCCGGCACCTCGACCGCCTGCCGCAAGATCAGCGCCACAACTTCGGCCTCGTCGTCCGCCGTCGGCGTTTCGATCAGGCTGACGCCGCGCACTGCTTCGGCGATATCAGGCGCGCTCGTCTCCGCGACGTAGCGTTGCCAGACTTCCAGCGTGGGCGCTGGCCGCATCGCTTCGCTCACGAGGTGCTGGCGCGGTGCCAGGTGCGCGGACGGCACGCGCCCCGGCAGCACCTGCACCTGCTCCGGCATCACCTCCAAACGCTGCAGCAGCTTCGCCAACCCGAACTGCGGATGCTCCGGGTGGTTTGCGGCAATCACTGCGCACGCCGCCGCGTCGAGGCGTTGATCAAAGGCCGGCAGCACAATGGCCCCGTTGGCACGGCCCGCAACGGCGCGCATCAACGCCACCGTCGCCGGAATGCTGCCCGTCACACCCGCGACAATCACGGGACCAGCAGGTGTGCCCGCGGCGATCCGTGCGGCTTCAGCGACGATCACCGCATTGCGGCGCGCCGCAGGACCCAGCCGCCCGGTTTCGGCGAGATAGGCCGGCCACATCTCGATGACGATGCGCAGGAAGTTAATCGTCTGGCCCCAATGCGCCGAATAGTCTTCCGGCACCAACGTCTCAAGCCCCGCCAGGCTCACACCCTCGGTCTCCACCATGTCCATCAGCTGCGCCAGTTCGGCGGCGAGGTTGGCTGCCTGTGCAGGTGTCGACGCGCCAGCTGCGACGCCATCGGCACCCGACCGCAACGCGCGCGACCACTGCAGCACCAGCTCTGTCAGCACCAACCGGCGCTCGATCTCGCTGACGGCTGGTGCGATGTCGAGTTCCGCACCCGACGCACCACCCGGCGGCGGGGCGAGCAAAGCCAGATCGTCCTGCCCCTCCGAGATGGGACGGATACGTGGCAGCAGCAGCGCATTGCCACCGGACGCAGCAAGAAAAGCATCACCAAGCGCACGCGCGGCACGCCGAGTCGGCAGCAACAGCGTCATCTGCGACAGTGTGATCGGCGATGGCGGTTCGCCACCGTGCCGCGGCAAGTCGCCGGCTAAGATCGCTTCCGCCAGCGCTGCCAGAAACGGCCGGCCGAGCGGCACTGTGAAAACCGCCGGCATGTGCTGGGTCTCACTCATGACGAGCACCTGGGCGTGCGCCCAAGCCGCGGCACTGATCGCGCCATCACCTGTTCTGCCGCCGCCAACTCTTCAGGCTTGCCGACGTGCATCCACAGCCCCTCCATCCGGACG
This sequence comes from Hyphomicrobiaceae bacterium, assembly GCA_031379035.1. Taxonomy (GTDB): domain Bacteria; phylum Pseudomonadota; class Alphaproteobacteria; order Rhizobiales; family Hyphomicrobiaceae; genus JABFRJ01. The sequence continues at coordinate 4,056 of JANNEU010000449.1, forward strand.
CCAAACGCGCGCCTGGTCAGCATCGCCTGGTTCCACACCAGATTGTTGGAGAATGGACCGTCCGGCGTCGCATCAAACGCGCGCGGGTGTAGGATCTGCACGCCCGTATAGACGAACGGCACCACTTCCTCGCCGCGCCGCCGACGGATGCGCCCATCAGCTTCGAGCGAGAAGTCGCCACGCCCGTTGTATCCGATCGCTGCCGACCCCAGCACGAGCAGCAACAGGCAATCCATTCGCTCCGCATCCCACGCATCCATCAGGCGCGCGAGGTTGGACGTTTCACCCTCCTGCCAGACGGCATCCGAGTTGTGCACAATGAACCCGCCGCTGGGCAGCAATGGCAGCGCCTGCTTCACACCGCCACCCGTCTCAAGCAACTGCGCGCGCTCGTCAGAAATGACAATCGCTGGCCGTTGCCGCGCCGCCAGATGCTGTTCGATGAGGTCTGCCTTGTGATGCACGTTGACGACCGCACGCACGATGCCACCGTCTGCCAACCGGTCCAGCACATGATCAATCAGCGGCTTGCGCGCCAGCGGCACCAGCGGCTTCGGTTTCTCACCTGCCGCCGGCCGCATCCGCGTGCCGAGCCCGGCGGCGAGCACCATGGCCGTATCGATCTTGGTCATCATGGAGAAAGATAGCGCGCGCGCGCGCGCTCGTCACCCCGCAGCGCCCCCTTGCACACATCAATCCACGCACCGCGTCATCGGGGTCGCCAGCCGGCAGCGATAGACGCAAGTCGCCCCGCAACTTGGCCGAGGCCCATCACTGTCACGTGACGCACGTCTGGACGTGAGGCGTTGCGCAGCTGGATTTCAAACCGCGAGGCCGGCAATGCCGCCTCGGCCCGCTCGGGCCACTCGATGAGCGTGATGACGCGACCCGCCGCCTCGTCGAAACCGAGTTCGTCAAGTTCCCGCACATCCGTCACTCGATAAAGATCGAGATGAACCACCGGCCCGCGTGCACTGGCATAATCCTGCCTGAGCGCAAACGTCGGGCTCGGAACCTCATGCGTTGGATCATCAAGCAGAGCGCGTACCAACGCTCGGGCGAACGTCGTCTTGCCAGCACCAAGATCGCCGCGCAAAGCAACGCAATCTCCGGCGACGAGACCCTGTGCAAACACGCGCGCGAGCTGCTCAAGCTCAGCTTCGTTCAAGTCCTCTGCGAAGCCGGTGTGTTGTACAGCCGCAGACCGGTCCTGTGCCATCCGTCTCACTCACTGACCAAAGCCTGGCCCCTATAAGACTGGCCCCTATAAGACTGGCCCTCATGCTGCCGGCACTTTCCAGAGCTCACGCTCCTGCACCACCCGATTGCGGCTCTGTCCCGCTTCCGGCACCTGCACATGCACCCGCGTGCCACGCCCAGGCTCACTCTCTAACGTCAGCGCCCCACCATGCAATTCCACGAGGCTCTTGACGATAGCAAGCCCTAGCCCTGCACCACGATGCTTGCCGCCGTGACTGTGTGTCTCGAACCGGTCCAGTACGCGAGCCTGTTTATCAGCCGGGATGCCAACGCCGCGGTCCTCGACGATGAAATGCCGCACGCCTGCCTCACCCCAGCTGCGAATGAATACCGTAGCACCTGGATTGGAAAAGCCGATGGCGTTCGAGACCAGATTGTAGAGCACCTGCCTTATGCGCGCTTCATCAGCCACAAAGACCGCGTCCTCGCGATCAATACTGATATCCAATGTCAGCTTGGCCCGCTGTGCCCGGTCCCGCACACCCAGCACAGCGGTGTCGATGACACTCCGCACTTTGACCGGTGCGACCTTCAACTCAAGGCCGCCAGCATCGATCGTGGCAAGGTCGAGGATATCATCAATAATGGCGAGCAGCGTCTTTGAAGAGGCCGACAGATCGCCCAGATATTCCTTCTGCTTTTCGTTCAGCGGGCCCGTTGTCTGCCGCGCCAGCAGATCGCCGAAACCGATGATGTTCGTCAGCGGCGACCGCAGTTCGTAAGACACATGGCCGATGAACTGGCTCTTGAGCCGGTCTGCGGCGACCAGCGCGTCGTTCCGCTCAATAAGCGCCTCCTGAGCACGCTTGGCATCCGTCACATCCGCGAACGTGATGAGCGTCGCGCCATCCGGCAGCGGCACCGTCGCGTAGTCAATAATCGTCCCGTCGGGGCGCACCAGCTGACCATCAATCGCCTGACGCCGATCAGAAATGCCGGTGACCGCGCGCACCATGCGCGTCCACACAGCCGCATCATCGTAAAGGCCACGGCACTGTCCGATCACCGCTTCGATATGCGGGCCTTCCTTCAGCGTGGCGCGCGAAAGCCGCCAAACCTGCGCAAACGACGTGTTGAAGAGACTGAGCCTGCCGTCAGGCGCGAACACGGCGACGCCCTCTTTGAGGCTATCAAGTGTCTCCCGCTGCACCTCAATGTGACTTTTAAAGCGGCTCTCCTGGGCAAGTTGCTCGGTCACATCGTCAAAAAGATACGTGACGCCGCCATCTGAGCGCAACTCTGAACTGAGATGAATAGTGCGCCCGTCAAGCAGGTGCCACCAGTCCTCGTAGCCATCCGCCGTCCTTGAACGGGTCAGCACCATCGTCCGCCATTCCCGATATTTAACGACTTGCGGAATGCGCGACAGCTCGCGCAAGCGGTCGAGCAATTCACCGTCGGATGGACGGCCTTCCAGCCACGCTGCATCCAACGACCATACGCGGCAGAACGCTTCGTTGAAGAACACCAAGCGCCGGTCGGGGCCAAACATGGCGACACCAGACGCGACCCGATGCAGCGTCCGATCATAAGCCGCGATCTGACGTTCGTGGATATCCTTCACCGCCTCGATGGCAGCGACATCGACCGCCGCACCAACAATCGTATCTTCCAGCGGCAGAACGACCACATCGTGCGCCTTGCGCTCGCCACCGATGATAATTTGCATCCGTTCGCGGAACTCACGGCCGGCCGCAACCTGCGCCCGCGCACGCACGTGATCGCGATCTTCCATCAACTCAAGTTGGCCATCGCGCACTTCATTGAAGCCGGTCGCCTCGACAGCCTTGATGTAGGCCGCATTGCACCAGCTGATCCGATTGGCGTCATCCCGCATCCAGACCGGCATGGGCAGCGCATCAAGCAAGGCCCGGCTCGACCGGATCTCACGCTTCAGTTCGCGATGCTGATCGATGATGCGCGCCAAATCCTGCCGGTAACCCACGACGTCCCGGAGCCGCAGTACGGCCCGCCCTCCTGCCGCCCGTCCATCCGCCTCCAGGTGCGCGCCAGAACGGGTCCGCACGAGCAAATTGAACGCACGGCCCTCATTGAAGAGCCGGTCCAATCCGCCCTTTAGTTCCTCCGCCGAGGTTGGCTCAAGCCATAACCCAAAGCGCTCAATTTCGCTCGGCTCAGCAGGCACCCCCGGCACCGAAAGCAACGAATGACTGATCAATCGCGCGCGCTGTCCCTGCTCCCAGAACACCAGCACCTGCGCCTCTGCGTTGATGATCGCTTCCGTCGCCAGCAGCGTCTTGCGCAGCTCAGCGACATCAACCGGGCCCTGGTGGATCGCCGCGTGGCGCTTGACACGCGGGCGAAGAAACAGGGCCAGCCCGATCATCGTCAGCGAGATCACGAGACCGCTTAACAGCACCAACCGCTTATGCTCACTGGCCAGCGACATCTGCGAGCGGTCAGCAAGAACAGCGAGCAAAGCACACACGATCGCAAAGCTTGCGAGCACGAGCATCGCCAGCTCGACGCGAGGGTGAGCAAAACTGGTCTTCAACCGGTTCAAGTCAGACAGACGATCAGGGTCGCCCGCTCCAGGGTTGAACGCGCACAAACAGAATATCAAGAGACACGGGCATGCAGCCACCACCGGGCGAGCACCGCGAATCGTTTGGCAACTATGCGGCGCTTTGCCCGCCAAAACCAGCGGCTGGCAGGGTACACATTAACGATTTGTTGAGTGGAAGCGTGTGCCGAGTCGCATCAGCGGCCACTGGTACGACTTTTACGGAGATTGTCCCAGTAGACAAGGCGCTTGCGGATCTCGCGCTCAAAGCCACGCTCGGGCGGAGCGTAGTAACGCGGCCGCGTCGTCATTGTTTCGGGGAAATAGTTCTGCCCTGAAAAACCCTCGGGCGTATCGTGATCGTATTGATAGCCGTCGCCGTAACCCTCCGCTTCCATCAACTTGGTTGGCGCATTGAGGATGATCTTGGGTGGTGCGACACTACCGGTTTCCTTCGCGGCGCGCAGCGCGCTTTTATACGCCACATAGACCGCATTCGATTTCGGCGCTGTGGCGAGATAGACGACAGCCTGCGCCAACGCGAGTTCACCCTCCGGTGAGCCGAGAAAATCGTAAGCGTCCTTGGCCGCGTTACAGACCGATAACGCCTGCGGGTCGGCCAGCCCGATATCCTCGACCGCCATCCGCACCAGCCGGCGCGCCAGGAACAGGCGGTCTTCACCACCCTCCAGCATGCGACAGAACCAATAAAGCGCCGCGTCCGGATCAGACCCGCGGACGCTCTTATGCAGCGCGCTGATGAGGTTGTAATGACCCTCTTGGTTCTTGTCGTAAAGCGGGGCGCGGCGCTGCAAGAGGGCAGCGAGATCAGCGCGCCCGACGAGTGCGGCATCGGCGGCCACCATCGCAAAGATCTCTTCGGCCATATTGAGGATCGTACGGCCGTCGCCGTCCGCCATGCCGATAAGTTGGCTGCGCGCGTCGGTCTCCAACGGTAACGGCCGCTGCATCACGTGTTCGGCGCGCACCAGGAGTGCGTCAAGCGACGCATCGTCGTGCCGGTCCAACGTCAACACGGTCGCGCGGCTCAGCACGGCACCGTTGAGTTCAAACGATGGGTTCTCGGTTGTCGCCCCCACCAGTGTGATGGTGCCATCTTCCATGTAGGGCAGAAAACTATCCTGCTGCGCGCGGTTGAAGCGATGAATTTCATCGACGAACAGCAATGTGCCGCGGCCTTGCTCGCGTCTGGCTTTGGCGCGCTCAAAGGCCTTACGCAGGTCCTGAACGCCCGAGAAGATTGCAGAAAGTTGCTCAAGTTCGAGATCAACCTCGGCTGCCAGCAGGCGCGCAATTGTCGTTTTGCCGGCACCTGGCGGTCCCCACAGGATCAATGAACTGAGCCGCCCCGCTGCCAGCATCCGCGTCAGTGAGCCATTGGGCCCGACGACCCGATCCTGGCCGACAACGTCCTCAAGCCTTTGCGGCCTCAGGCGATCCGCCAAGGGTCGTGGCGCACCGGCCGACAGCCCGGCACTCTGAAACAGATCGCTCATAGCGCCGACGCGGTATGGCCATTCCCAGGACTCCGGCCTCGCAGCCTGCCTTGGAGCATCAGGCCCAAGATAAGAAAGCTGCCCGCCGAGACCGCCAGGAAACCAGCAATGGCGAGGGCAGCAGCGCTTTTGACCTGCTCCGGCACGTCATCGACTACCACGACCGAGCGAGCCGCCAGCGCCACGCCTGGTCGATAGCGAATCCGCAACTTCTCCCGCCAGAGTGTATTGCCGATACGGAGCTTGCGGCCCAGCGCGCGGCTCACGCCCACATCCACCGCACGCCGCATCTCGCCGGTAGGTTCTTGCCAACTAAGCTCGACGCGGCCACCGCCACCAACACGCGCCGCCGTCGCTTCGATAGTAGCCAGTGTTTCGATGCCGCTTCGGGCTTCATACACAACCAGCCCCGTCTTGACGAACCCCAGCGCCGCCAGACCCAGTCCAAGCCACACCAGAATGCGCGCAACCAAGTGGGCGGCACCGAGCCGGTCCACCCGCATTCCACTCCGCGTTCCACTGTGTGTTTGCGCGTCCGTCATCGGAATCGATCATGTTGTTCTTCGCCCGCTCTTTTGACGGCTCCAGGCGCAAAGGGCAATCGCCTCCACGCAGAGCAAAGCGCGGTTTCGAAGCCGATGCCAGCCCCGCAGCACGCCATTGACCCACAGCGAAGAGAGCATGGATGCTTGAGATGAAAATTGACAGATCACATTCGATGTAGAATAAGACTAAAAATCTTCAACTTTCTAAAAAACATTTCATGATACCGTTTTCACGCAACCGTTCAGACGACGACAAAGCAGCGTCCGTTGTCGGCCATCTCGTCGAAGTGCTGCGCGCGGATATCATTGCAAGTCGGCTCGCGCCGGACACCAAGCTGAAAATCGACGATCTTCGGCAAGTCTATGGCGGGAGTGCCCACTCGCTCCGTGAAGCACTGACAAAACTGGCCGCCGAAGGCCTCGTCGAGGCTAACGAACAGCGCGGCTTCCGGGTCGCTTCCGCCACGCCACAGGATCTCGACGATATCACGCGGCTGCGCGCCGAAATCGAATGCCTTGGCCTCGACTGGTCGCTCGCGCGCGGCACCGTTGCCTGGGAAGGCGAGGTCCTGGCGGCCCACCACACTTTGTCCCGTATCGAAGCCGCACTTGCCACCGCACCATGTGCCAACGCTGATGCCTGGGAGGATGCCAACCGCACATTCCACGCGGTTCTCATGAGTGCCTGCGGCTCACCGCGGCTATTGGCGTTCCAGGCCCGCCTCTACGAAGAAAGCTGCAGATTTCGGCTCAAAGCGCTGGCCAACGGCGCAGTCGATCTGGCACGCAGCCGGGCCGCACACGCGGCCCTCGTAGCAGCCGTCCTGGCGCGCGACACGGCCCTCGCCAAAACAGTTCTTCATGCTCATATCACAGGCGGGCTCGCCAGCGCGACCGAGCCTTGAACACCACCAGACGCAATTCACAAAAAGTAGTCCGCGGAGGGACCCATGACCAGCCCACTTGATCGTCGCCAATTTCTCGGGGCCACCGCCACAGTGATGAGTACCGCGGCGCTTCCCGGTACGCTGGCGCTTGCGGCCGATAAAGTCACCGTTGCCGCGCTCCGCTTTGTGTCGTCGGGTCCACTCTTCATTGCGCAAGGCAAGGGCTACTTCGCGGCCGAAGGCCTGGACGTGGACTTCAAATTCTTCGATGCAGCGCAACCTGTCGCCGTGGCGATTGCCTCAGGCGACGCCGATTTCGGTGCCACCGGGTTCACCGCAGGCCTCTTCAACATTGCGGGCAAAGGTGTGTTGAAAGTAGTCGCCGCGCAGTTCTCCGAGGTGAAGGGCTTTGAAAGCAATGCGCTGGTGGCATCACCCAAGGCCCACGCGGCAGGCCTGACAACGCCAGCAGCCCTAAAAGGCAAAGCCTTCGCGCTCACTCAAACGGGCTCAACCTTTCACTACATGGTCGGCGGCATCGCCCAGGCGTCGGGCTTCGATATCGATGCCATCGAACTCAAGCCACTCCAGACCGTCGGCAACATGGTCGGTGCACTCAAATCAAGCCAGGTGGACGCGGCAATCTTGCCATCGTTCATCGCTCGATCTTTGGACAAGAGTGGCGACGCCAAGATCATCGCGTGGGTCGGGGACCTCGCCCCTTATCAAGGCGGCGGACTGTTCACATCCCAGCGCAACGCCGACCAGCGCCGCGCCGTCGTCGAGCGGTTTGTACGCGCCTACCAAAAGGGCGTTGCCGACTACCGCGCGTTCTTTATCGACAAGACAGTCACAAGTGACGACGTGCCGACCTTCATTCACAAATACGTTTTTGCTGATGAGCCGCAGGCGAGTGCCTTCGCCAAGATCCGCGGCGGCGCGCTCTATATCAACAAAGACGCCGCGCTGGATGGTGCCGATATCGCACGTCAGGTCACGTGGTACCAGGCGCGTGGTCTGGTCGACAAAACCGTCGAGACCGCCAAGTTCGTCGATACGACTTTCATCCCGCCGCTGACGCCGGTGCCGAAGCCCTGAGCGCAAACGGAAACTTGTCGCCATGCAGCTCGAACTTGCCGGTATTGCGCACGCCTACGATGGACTGGAAGTTCTGTCCGGTATCGATCTGATGATCAAAAGTGGCGAAGTTGTTGCCATCATCGGCCCATCCGGCTGCGGGAAGTCCACGCTCTTGCAGATCATCGGCGGGCTGTTGAAGCCGACGCAGGGGGCTGTGTTCCAACACGGTGCCCCGCCGGCCGGTTGCCTCAATCCGCTGACCTACGTCTTCCAGGACTTCGCGCTGCTGCCGTGGCGAACCGTTGCCGGCAACATCCGCCTCGTGCTCAGCGATCACACACGGGATGCTGCAGACCGTGACGCACGCATCGAGACCGCGCTGCGCCAGACCAAGCTCTGGGAGTTTCGCGATGCCTTTCCCACGCAGCTCTCCGGCGGCATGCGTCAGCGCGTCGGCATTGCGCGTGCCCTCGCCGTGTCACCTGCGGCTCTGTTGATGGACGAGCCGTTGTCCGCGCTCGATGCCCAAACACGCGAATTGCTGATGGATGAGTTTGCGGCACTGTTCGCGGCCACACGGGTGACCGGTGTGTACGTGACGCATAATCTCAACGAGGCTGTGCGTCTCGCCCATCGCGTCGTTGCACTATCGCGCCGCCCCGGCTGCATCCGCGAGATTGTCGAAATTCCTGTGCCTCTCTCCGAACGCCGCAGCGGATTGCCCGAGTTGGGCCGCCTCGAACAGCATTTGTGGTCGTTGATCCGCGACGAAGCCATCGCTGCCGACCGGGAGCTGACCCATGCGGAGTGAGCGCGTCCCCGTCGCCTATCGCGCGTCCGGCTTCCAGCCGTCGTTCAAGCCGTTCATCGGCCTTGCCAGCGTGCTTGGCATTATCGCATTGCTCGAAATCGGCGCGCGCACGGGTGTTATCGGCCCGCTGATGTTTCCGGCACCCTCAGCCATCGGGGCCGCGCTCAGCGATTTGTTCACCAGTGGTTTGCTTGCCAAGCACCTTGGCGCCTCGCTGCGGCGACTTGCGGTTGGATGGACGCTGGGCGTCTCGCTCGGCGTGATAGCCGGCATTGCCATCGGCACCTGGACTGGAGCGCGCTCGATTGGTGTGCCGTGGGTAGCGGCCATCTCTGCCATTCCGAAGATCGCGTTGCTGCCGTTGTTTATCATCTGGTTCGGCATCGGCGAGGGCTCGAAGTACGCGACCATCGCCTTCGGCACATTCTTTCCGACCGTCGTCAACACCTACGGCGGCGTTGATAACATTCAGCGCACGTTGATCCGCATGGGACAAAGCTTCAATCTCAAAAAGTCCACGATGCTGACCAGCATCATCTTACCCGGCACTCTGCCGGCCATTCTGTCAGCATTCCGTATCTCGGCATCGATCGGCATCATTTTGTTGATTTCAGCCGAGATGGTCAGCGCCGAATTCGGCATCGGTGCGTACATCATCCAGCAACAGAACCTGTTCCAGCTCGACCGCCTGATGGCTGGCGTCACAGTGCTGATGGTGATGGGGCTGCTCGTCTACGGCGCAATCAGCTTGCTCGAACGGCGGCTGCTCAGATGGCGATGATGGTCAAACCGATTTACCCAGTGACCCTTTTTCGTCATACCGGCGAAGCCCGGATGACGAGAGGAGAGAGATTTGCCCGTAAAATCCATCCCGATATCCGGCGAAAACCTAACTGAGCACTTTGACGTTGCCGTTGTTGGCGGCGGGGCGGCGGGTGTGGCGGCCGCACTTGGTGCCGCCCGGTGCGGGGCGTCGGTTGCGCTTGTCGAGCGCTATGGCTTCCTCGGTGGTGCCGCAACGAACGCGTCCGTGCTCGCATACTGTGGCTTGTTCAAGCAGGGCGCGCAGCCGCAACGATGCGTAGCCGGCGCGGCTGATATAGTGCTTGCTGAACTCGCAACGCTCGGCCAGGTGATCAACGCCTTTCGCTCGCCCTCCACTGGCAACTGGATACTCCCGTTGGAATCAGAGCCCCTGAAGCTCGCCCTTGACCGGGTGACGCTGCGCGCTGGCGTCACTCTGCGGCTGCATAGCCTGCTGATTGATACCGAGCAGCGCGGTGCGCACCTGCGCGCCATCCATGTCGCCGATCATGCCGGCACGCACACGATCACTGCCAACACCTTCATTGATGCCAGCGGCGAGGCCGATCTTGCAGCGCGGGCGGGCAATGCTGTCATCACCGGTGGTCTCGAAGGCCATCCGCTACAGGCAGCGTCGCTGCCGCTCCGCATCGGCGGCGTACCAAGAGACGCGCCCATTGATCGCCAGCACTTACGGGCCACGGTGCGTGCCCATAATGCCACATCGCCCTATCCGATCCTGCGCGACGACGGCGGTATTATCATTCGCCTGCCGCGCAGCGACGAGATCTGGTGGTTGGTCGTGGACATCACAACAGGTGGTATTTTAAGCGCAGATCTCAGCCGAGCCGAATGCCACGCGCGGGAGCTCGGTTGGGCCTATGTGCAAAGCCTCCAGCGGCACATGCCAGGCTTTGCCAACGCCTATCTGCTTGGCACCGGCCCGCAACTCGGCATCCGCGAAACGCGGCATGTCGCGACGCGCGCGCGCGTCACGTTAGCCGATGCGCGCGACGGTATCCTGCGCGACGATGGCATCGCGCTGGCCGGTTGGCCGATGGAAAACCACCACGAGCCCGGCAACCCGGTCTACGCAAAAATCGGCGGCGATGGGGTGTTCCACGTGCCGCTCGATGCGCTGCGTGCGGACGGCGTCGACAATTTGTGGTGCGCGGGACGAATCATCGGCGCGGATGCCTCGGCATTCGGCTCGGTGCGCGTCATGGGCACAGCTTTCGCGACCGGACATGCCGCCGGCGTCGCGGCCGCACTGCAAGCGAAGTCCACATTGGATGTCACGCCGGCTGCGGTTCGCCAAACGCTACGCGCGCAAGGCGCGATGCTTTAGGCGCTCGGTTCATGGGGGCGTGTTTCGGCGGCATCCACGGCGGATCGCGCAAAGTACCCTGCACGCCGCAGGGCTTCGTGCGGCTGTTCTGACAAGCCTTCCAGCACAATGCGGCTGTCCGTCTTGGCGCAAGCGTCCGCCAGGTCTTCGAAGACGGCAATCGTCGTGGCATCAATCAGCGGCACGTCAGTCAAGTCGAGCACAAGTGTGCGATATCCATCGCCCGCCGCATGCAACGCGTCCGCAACCCGTGCCGACTGCCCAAAGAACAACGGCCCACGAAACACCAGCCGCCGCACACCGGGCTCGGACGCTGCCGGATCATGTGGCGCGTGATGGGCACCCGGCAGTTCTGCCATCCGGTGCATGAACAGGAGCGACGACATCACCACGCCCGTGCTGATCGCGACTGTGAGATCGACGAAGATCGTCAGCAGGGCTGTCACCGCGCATACAATCGCGTCGTCGCGCGGCGCTACCCGCAGGAAGCGGCGCATCTCGGACGGGTCGATCAGCCGCCACGCGACGGTCAGCAGGACCGCAGCCAGCGCCGGCAACGCAAGATAGCTGACCAGTGGTGCCATCAGCATTATAAAGACGAGCAACACCAAGGCATGCACAACGCCGGCCACCGGCGAGCGCGCGCCGGCCTGAATATTTGTGCCGGTCCGCGCGATCACGCCGGTGACCGGCAACCCGGAAAACATCGCGGCCGCGATGTTGGCGATGCCTTGCGCCAGGATCTCCGCATTGGGACGGTGTCGCGTGCCAGCGAGCGCATCGGCTGTTACCGCCGACAAGAGGGATTCCACGCCGATCAGCAGGGTCATCGTCAACGCGGTGGGCAGCAGCTCGATCATGCGCGACCACGTTACCGCCGGGACCGATGGCCACGGCAACGATTGCGGCATGGCACCGAAACGCTGGCCAATCGTCGTTACGTTCAGACTAAAAACCTGAACCAACAGCGACGCAACAGCGATGGCAATCAGCAATCCCGGCCAGCGCGGGCGAACACGACGAAGGCCAACGACAATCGCGACGGTCACCACGCCGATTGCGAATGCCGCACCGTTCGCATCGGCGCGCGCTGCCCACAGCGCCTGCACCCGCCCGACAACATCGTTCGGTGCCATGCCGCCCAGCCCGAAGAGATCCTTGAGCTGGCTGACAGCGATGACCACACCGAGCCCGCTGGTGAACCCGAGGATGACCGAGCCAGGCACATACTTCACGTAACTTCCGAGTTGCAACGCTGCAGCGATCAGCAGAAAGAACCCAGACATCAGCGTGGCCAGCACAAGGCCATCGTAGCCGTGCGCCGCCACCATCCCGTTGATGACAACAATGAAAGCGGCCGCCGGTCCGCCGATCTGGAAGCGCGTGCCGCCCAGGACCGAGATCAACGCACCGCCGACAATCGCGCTGATGATACCCTTGGCAGGATCGGCACCCGAGCCTATCGCGATGGCCAACGACAGCGGCAGCGCCAGCACCGCCACGGTAATCCCGGCCAGCACATCGGCCGAAAAATCGCTGCGGGAATACCCGGCCCGCAAGATGCGCAGCAGTTCAGGCTCAAATGGCGCGAGGCGACCGTATTTCTTTCCGTCGTCCACGCGCACACCGCCTCAAACTGGTAAGCCGACCTGCCCTCGGTGCCTGAGCAGATGATCAGCAAGCACAATGGCCATCATGGCTTCCCCGACGGGCACCGCGCGAATGCCGACACATGGATCATGGCGGCCTTTGGTAACAATGTCCGTCTCTTTACCGCTCTCATCGATGGTGCGCCGCGGCGTGAGGATCGAAGAGGTGGGCTTGACGGCGAAACGGCACACGACATCCTGCCCCGTCGAGATGCCGCCGAGAATGCCACCGGCGTGGTTCGAGAGGAACAGCGCATTGCCGTCGTTCCCGATACGGATTTCGTCGGCGTTTTCGACACCTGAAAGCGCGGCCACGGCCATACCGTCGCCGATCTCAACCGCCTTGACCGCGTTGATACTCATCATGGCCGCGGCCAGATCGGCATCGAGCTTGCTGTAGAGTGGCGCGCCAAGCCCCGCAGGCAAGCCCTCAGCTACAATTTCAATGACCGCACCGACCGACGAACCAGCCTTGCGCACAGCGTCGAGATCAGTGGCCCATGCCGCTGCGGTTGCAACGTCTGGACCGAAGAAGTCGTTGGCATCTATCTCTGCCGTGCTCCAAGCGCCGCCCCATTGCGCCGCAGGGATCTTGCGCGAGCCCATCTGGACCAGCGCTCCCCGGATTTTGGCACCGGGTGCCAGTTTCTCAATGACCAGCCGCGCAATGCCACCAGCCGCAACCCGGCAAGCCGTTTCGCGCGCCGATGACCGGCCACCGCCACGGTGATCGCGCAGCCCGTACTTAGCCCAATACGTGTAGTCGGCATGCCCTGGCCGGAAGGTCTGAGCCAGCGCCCCGTAGTCCTTCGAGCGTTGATCGACATTTTCGATCATCAACTGGATCGGCGTGCCGGTGGTCAGAAGCGTGCCGTCCGCACCATCCACAACGCCTGATAGTATGCGTGCTTGATCCGGCTCACGCCGCTGCGTGGTGTGGCGCGACTGCCCCGGGCGCCGCTGATCAAGGAACAGCTGTATATCCGTCGCCAATCGAAAGGTGAGACCAGGCGGGCAGCCATCGACCGTCACGCCAATCGCCGGCCCGTGGCTTTCGCCCCAGGTTGTGCAGCGGAACATATGCCCGAACGTATTGAAAGACATCGCAAAAACGCCTGATAACGATGAAGCCTCGGCGATCCAGACGCGAGCCCCGCAAGGATCATCCTGTAGCCGACCCGGCACCGCGACGCAAAGGGGCCACAGGTACCCAGCTTTTAGGGTTGCAGTGGTGGCATAGCAGAATTGATTCAGTTAACAACGGCGAGTCTGTTGCGTCCAAGTAACAACAACAACAGTCACTCTAACAGGAGGCTCTTATGCGCAAAGCATTTATTGCCCTTAGCACAGCAGCATTCGCCCTAGGCACCTTCGGTGCCATCGAGACCGCGTCAGCTGCAAAAGCCAAAACGACATCCAAAGGCTGCATCGTCGGCAAGCAGAAGTGGGATGCCTCGAACGCCAAGTGCGTTGATGCAACGCCTGTGAAAAAAGCTGCTGCCAAGAAGAAAGCCTGATCAAGAGGCCCTTGGGCTTCTTGAACCCGTTTGGCTTGAGGCTGTTTCGTGTCCCAAACATGGGACAGCTACAAGTGGGACTGGCATAGTTGAGAGAGAAAGATCCAGGCTGCCGCTCAGCCGCGATCTTTCTCTTTTTTGCGTTTTGCGCAGCACGATTTTCAGCCAGAACCTTTGGCCGGATCTCAGAACCTTCAGTCGCGTCAATGCGCGTTCAGGAACGTCGCGCGATAGGTGCCATTGTCCTCAACAAATAACTCACTCACTTGCGGATGCCTGAGCTTTTTGCCGGTTTCGTCAGGCAGCAGATTTTGCTCCGATACATAGGCAATGTATTCAGTCTCCGCATTCTCGGCGAGCAGATGATAAAATGGTTGGTCCTTGCGTGGCCGGACGTCCAGCGGAATGGACGACCACCATTCGTCGGTCGAATTGAAAACCGGATCGATATCAAACACGATACCGCGGAAGGGGTAGATGCGGTGCTTGACCACATCGCCGACCTTAAATCTCGCTTCTCGAACTCTCGCCAACATCAAGCCTGACCACCATCATTGCCCCGTCGTTCTCCTATCATAGCGCGCTCATCTTGTGTCAATCTACCGACCAGAAAGCGACGCGTCTGCCGCTGGACACTCCGCCCCATGACAATTCCTGATCGTTATCAGACGCACCGCCTCGTGCCAGCCAAAACCTTCGATGATCTTAAAGTCGGAGACCGCTATCCTTTACCCTCACGCACTCTTGGCGATGCCAATTTCGCGGCATTTCAAACTTTAAGCCTCGATAATCACCCGATTCACTATGATGTCGAATACTGCAAAGCGCTCGGCCACCCGGGGCCGCTAGCACACGGGCTGCAGGTGCTGTGCTTCACTGCAGCCGGCGCGGGGTTGTTCCCGCACGAGATCGGCGATGTGTTGCTCGGGATGATTGAGGTGCGCGCCAAGGTTCTTCGCAGCGCCTATCCAGGCGACACGCTCTTCCCGGCATTGGAAATCACCGAACTGAAGCGGCAGCGGACAACCGGTGTTGTCACAATGTCCGCCACCGTCGACAATCAACGCGGCGAACGCGTGCTCGACGGCGCGCACACCTATCTGCTGCGGCTTTAGCTCTTACCGCGCCACCAGGGTCAAGATCGACCAGCCCGCAATATCGTGGCGGCATTCAAGGACGAAACCCGCCGCACGATAATGGGCGAACACGTCTGTTGCCTGTGTCACCAGCAGTCCTGACAACACGATCCTGCCGCCTTGGCGCACCGCTCGCCGCAGTCGTGGTGCGAGCATAATCAGCGGTCGCGCCAAGATATTGGCAATGATGAGATCGTGTGGACCACGCAGCACTGGATGATCAAGACCGGTGGCGGTAACCAAGCGGAGGCGCTGACCAAGACCATTGGCACGCGCATTTCCAGCCGCAACACCAGTTGCAATGGGATCGATGTCGCTGGCGATGACACGCGCGTGCGGCATCACGCGCGCAGCGGCGATGGCGAGCACACCGGTGCCACAACCAAGATCAAGCACCCGGGAAAACGTGTGCTGCCGCGCCAACCGGTCGATCGCCAACAGGCAGCCAAGGGTTGTTGCGTGATGCGCCGTACCAAATGCCTCGCCGGCGTCGATCAGGATTGCGCCCCGGGCTGCACCGACTTTCTCTGCATCATGACTGCCATGCACAATGAAGCGACCAGCAATCACCGGCGGCAATGCGGCTTGTGAGATCGAGACCCAGTTGGCGTCCGGCACGGCTTCAGAAACTGCGGGAGAAATGCCGGTCACACCGAGATCAGCCATCGCGCGATCGAGCGCTGCGAGATCAGGCATAGCGTCAAAATAGGCTTCGACTTTGTGCGCTGTCGGGCCATCCTCGAACGACGTAACAGCGAGCGGTGCCGGGACCAGCGCCTCGCTCAGATAGCCCGCAACAGAACGCGCGGCATCAAAATCAACGACACGAATGACGATCTTAGTTTGCATCATGTCGATGGTGGTGCCGCCTCGAATTCCTGGCCCACCCGCGCGCCCTTGTCTGCCAAGGTATCGAGATAAGAATCCCACAGCACATCGATACGTTTCGCAGCCAGCACCGGTGGCAGCGTATCGAGAGTGCCGTCGGCCAACTGTTTGACAAGGCCGTCCTCAATCAGACGCTTCAAGGCATCATCAATGTCAAAGTTGGCATCGAAGCCATACGTGGTCTTCAGATACCGCTCGATCGCAGCGTCGATCTCATCGAGATCCCGCACATTGGCCTTCTGCTTAGCGAGCACGCTATAAAGCAACATTTCCTCTTTCACATCTTCCTCAGCCGCCCGATCAGCAAGCAACGTCAGCACGCCGCGATTATCTGCCATCGCATGAAAGTAAAGGTTCTGCGCCAAAGTCATCATGTACTTGTTACGCTGGCCGACAAAGGTCGTCACCTGACGCACCGCCACGCCACCGACCGCAACAACAGCACCAGCCATGCCGATCGGCGTGACGGCGACAGCGAGTTTGGTGACGGCACCCGCAATGCCCATGCCGACACCACTGCCTGCGGTGGCACCGAACTTAATCTTGTCGAACATGCGAAATTTGACGCGTGTGTTCGGGAAGATCATTTCGAGATCGGTGTGCGGGATGTTTTTGAAAAGCTTTATGTAGACGAAATCGGAACTGATGCTCGGTGGCAGCGCACTGCGCAGTTTTTGCACTTGCTTTTCAGCCGCGCGACGCTCGCATTTTTGTTGCGCCATCACTTCGGCGACGCGCACGTCGAACGGCTTCAACTTGAACAGCACGCAAAGCCTGCGAAAAATGGGAACGTTGAATTCCTCTTTGCGCAGGTAGAGGTTGCGCGCTGTACGGCGCACATCGGTGCGCGTGCTTGAGCCGCGATAGAAGATGGCAATTTCGTCAAAAACCGACAGATCGCACTGAAGCTCCAGACCGTACGTCGAACCTTTGGAGAGGATTTCAACTTGGGTCGCGGCAATCTCGTTGAAATTAGCATTGACCATGAGCGCACGGACTTGGCCAACCAAGTCCTTCTGCATCGACAGCCGCTCCTCGCCCGTAAATTTTCGGGTGATGAGAAGGTCGCTGTCCGGGCTGAACGGCTCATACGTGAGCTCCAAGTCCTGCAACCGGGCGCTGTAGGATTGCTGCCGCCAATGCGCGAGATAGCGGAAAAACTTGCGTGCCGCTGCCGCTTCCCCCTGTCCCCAGAGGTTCGGGGCCGCCAATCGGTCAATAAGAGCATGCCGGGTGAGCGGCAGAAATTTCTCGCGCACCTCTCCCAGCGGCGTTGCCACCGCTGCGGGCAGGCTAGCCCGTTTTGCAGACGGTGCCAGTGAATCAGCGGTCGACTGCACAGGACTCGCGCGACTCTGCGCCCGTGCCATGAATGCCGCCATTGCTCCGCCCTCCCTAGGCCTTACCCCGCGTGGGCGGCCACCCCCTGATGTGCCCGCCCAACGCAGGACTGGCAAGCATCAGTTAGCTGAAAAAGGCGGAACCAATATGGCAATGCTCTTAGCGAAAAATCACAACTTGAGGCTGCGCAGGGCGTGCGCGGCGCGCCAAGCTTGCCACTTGGCTTCTAGCG
Source organism: Hyphomicrobiaceae bacterium (assembly GCA_031379035.1). Lineage (GTDB taxonomy): Bacteria > Pseudomonadota > Alphaproteobacteria > Rhizobiales > Hyphomicrobiaceae > JABFRJ01. The sequence goes on from JANNEU010000449.1 coordinate 21,595, forward strand.
ACAGCCGCACCCGCGTCTGTTGTCGGAATAGCCTTTGTATCCAGCAACCCAAGCTTCGGAAGTGCAGCAGGTTTGGCCGGCGCGTTGCTGGCCAAGGCAATCGGCGACCCTGATGACTGAAGGGCAGCATCAAGGCTGGCGAATTGGCCCATATAACCTTTCACTGGCGGATAGCTGCGCCCTTTCTTGTAGGTGGCCTCCGCCTTGTTTGGCGCTTCCACGACCCGCACGTGCACCGTTGCAACGCCTGCTTTACGGAACCCGAATGTATCGGCTGCGGCGCGTGACAGGTCGAGCTTGCGGTCGCCCCAGTAAGGCCCCGCATTGTTGACGCGGATCAACAGTGCCTTGCGGCTGGCCGGATGCCAGACCAGCAGTTTAGTGCCATCCGGGTAGATGGGGCTGGCGGCATTGTCAGCCCGGTCCGACCGGAAGTACTCACCTGAAGAGGTAATGTTGCTTGGGTTGTAGCGATCATTCTTCGGATCGTCATAGAACGATGCCTTGAGCGTGGTCGTCACGCCAACGAGGCGACGCGTTTCGTCCAACGTTTTCACGCGGTGGCACGTGCCATGGAAGCAGTATTCGCTCCCGGGTGTCTTGGCTGAGACAGGGGCTGGCAACGCCAGAGTTGCGGCAGACATGGCCAGCACGCCAATAAAGATACGCATGGATGAAGGTCCTCGCTCGTCGCCGGCCGCGGGGGGCGGCCGGACGTGATGACGGTGCGGAGAGCTGGGCGCGTAAGGTGTCCCTAGGTCAGCCGCATGGGGGCCTTGACAAAAGTTAACGGCGAGGTCGAGACATCGTTAACGGTCATAGTTAACGCGGATCTGGCGGAAGGCTGAAATCGTTACCTTTTTTACAGATTGACGCAGCCTGCGTGCGGCGATTGGCGCGGGCTTGCCAACCGCCCAACGGAGCCTTGGCGGCTAAACGCTCTCCTCCGACACGGCCTCCGACCATGGCATTTCCGGCTCTGTTGTACCCTCATTCTGGCCACGGGCGCGTCTGACAGCGCTGGCAATGGTGAAGGGAAATGGATACGGGACTGGCTCCGCGATCACGGTCTCGAAGGTCTCGGCCAGGGTAGCGATAGTCTTCTCGCCAAGACGGCGATCAACCGCGACCGTACGCCCCCCCGATAAGTCGATCCTCGGCTGATGGAAGGCCTGATCGAGATCCATCCCGAAGTCGGCGATCAGCGCGAGCAGCTGGAACACGGCTGGGATGATCTTGCGGCCGCCGCAGCCACCAATGGCGATCGTTTCACCGCCACCCGTCATCATGGCCGGGGCGTAGTTGGCCAGCGCGCGCCGGCCTGGCGCAATGCCGTTAGGCCCACCGGTCGGATCGAACCAATTGATCCCGTTGTTCATGAGCATGCCAGACTTCGGCAGCGCGACGCGACTGCCAAACAACGAAAGCAGCGTCTGCGTGCAGGTGACCATGTTGCCGTCCCGGTCGACGACGGAAAAATGCGTCGTGCAGGTCGGCGCGGTGCGCTCGCCGGCGTCGCCGAGACGCTTGAACCGGTCCTCCCAGGCGTGTTGGAGAGCCCCAGCATACGCCACAAACGTCTTGCCATTGGGCTTGGCCTCAACGCGTTTGCGGAGGTGCTGGAGTTCAGCGTAGGCGACGGCCAGCGTCGGCCCGCCATTGAGTTCGGGCAGCACGTGGATGGTGCGGTCGCCGTAGGCAATTTCGAGTGGTGCGAACTCCACGCATCTGGCGCGCGCAAGATCGTCCATGCTCAGGCACCCGCCGAGCGCCTTTAAATCGGCCACAACGCCTCGGCCGACCGCGCCTTTATAGAGGGTGTCCACACCATCCTCAGCCAACGCTTTGAGCGTGCGCGCGAGATCGGGCATCGGCAGCCGCACGACCTGACCAGCCAACGTAGCGACGGGCGGCTGCGGCGGCAGGCCATCACGCAGGAAGCGCTTCGCGGCACCAGGATCCGCACGCAGATCGCCCAGCGCTGAGGCAATTACCAGCATGGTGTGCCAGTCGACCACAAGGCCATCCTCGGCGTGCTGAATGGCCGGCCCCAGCAAATCACGCCAGCGCTTGCGACCGAACATTTTGTGCGCCGTGGCGAGGCCCAGCGGCTGCGTCGGCGTCACCACGGCGGTGGCCCCCACCGTGTTGCGGTTGCCCTTTACCTGCGCCCAGCCAAACAGATTGCCATCGGTGCCACCAACGCGCGGATAGTCTTTGGGGTTCAGCGCCAACGGCGAAACCGCGCCGAAATCCAAGCAGGTGATCGCGCCGGATTGACCGTCACGCATCAGCATCGCACCGACGCCGCCGATGCCGCTCATCCACGGTTCCACGACGCCCAGCGTCATCGCCGTAGCGACCGCAGCGTCCACCGCGTGACCGCCAGCCTTGAGCACCCGCGCGCCCGCTTCGGACGCCGCCCGATTCTGCGACACGACAATCCCACCCCTCGAACGAACCGACGGTTTGGTCACCGTCCGCTGGTGCGAAAGGTATGGAGAGACGACTGATTTGGGGGCTGACGGCGAACGCGGCATGGGTGCAAGTCCCTGAGCATATTGCGGGACGACCAACTGAGCGCATCGCGACGTCAGCCGCAAGCCAGCCGCAAGCCAGCCTATGCGTGCGCCGGCGTCCCCGGCGTTACGGTGACTGCTGCGCCGGCTTGCTCTCCGGCGGGCGCGCTGCTGCCGCCTCTGCCTGCGCATCCTTCTCACGCACAGCCGCGGCGCGCTCTTCGTCGAGGCGTCTCAGGCGCTCAAGCTCAGCGAGATCACGCTCCACTTTACGGACCGCCAGTTCACGCTCCAGAGCATCGACCTCGACCGGTGCCCGTGCCGACCCACGGCCCGTCTCGGCGTCTTGCGGCTTGAGCAGAAAACGCTGGATGACGGCCGGTAGCGGCACAGCTTGTTGTGGCGTGGTGCCAGCCGACGCGGCGAACGGTGCCAGTAAGGTTTCAACCCGCCAAACGCCGCTCAGTGCGAAAGTACTCAAATCGAACGCGCCTTGCCCGGATACTTTGCCAACCGTCGAGCCGACAATAAATGGATCTCCACGGGCCACGCCATCCTGGACTGTAACAGCGATCTTACGAGGCCCGAGCGTCGTGGCCACGCGCGCCGTCTCGGCCGTCAGGGCACTCCGCAACGTTGTTCCGACTTTATCGGGTGCGGCCCTAAGGGCCGTTTCGATCGCCGCTTGGAGCGACGCCGGCGTGATCTCACGCAACTGTGCGGCCCCCAAAACGAGCGAGCCCTTACCCCCAAGTGCGCTCACGAGAAGGGACGGATTAGAGCCGTCGCCGGTCAGTTCTAACACAACGTCTGCTGGACCGGACGCACCGAATGGATCAAGACGTGCTCCCGCAACGGCGAGGCGGGCTGCAAGCGATGCGCCCTTTGCACTGCGCGCCAACAGGGCCGAGCCGGTGACTGCGCCATCAAGCCCACGGCCCTGCAGGTTCCTCACCTCAAGGCTGTCGCCTCCGACGATATAGTCAAACTGGGCCGCCTGCACCGTGCCCCCTGCTGGCAGCACCAGCTGGTCAGCGCGCACCGTCACGTGCACGTCCGTCTGTGCGGCGGCCCCATAGTCAAAGCTCCGGGTCGGCCATAGTCCGGTCCCGGCATCGGCAGCCGCCGTCGCGGCATCCACCACAGAAGACGACGTCTGCAGAATGGGCGCAAGAAGCATCAAGGCATCGAGGCTCGAGACCCGCAACGCCCCCGCCACTTTCTGCCGGCCGTTGGTGCCGGGCAAAGCTTCGGCGATCAATCGGCCCGTCATCGCCATCCCGGTTGCGCTCGACAGCGTGATCTCTTCGAGTGTGAGGGCACCGCCGCTCAGCTCCAGACGCGCTGAGCCTGCACCGGCGAGCGGCTGCAAGCGGGACGCGTTGAGCCCGATCCAGGCCTTTAACAAATCACGTCCATCGCGTGCGTCGATGTTGAGATCACCCTTGATTTCCGGCGCGGCACCAGCGGCCGCACGCGCGCGACCGTTGAACACCAGTGTCATTTCAGGGCTATCAAAACGAGCAGCCGTCTGCAGGCCCTGCGCTGGCCGCCCGCTGGTGCGTATTGCGAGCCGTGACTGGCCTGACTGGTTTGTCGCAAACGGGCCTGCGGGCATCGGCGCGCGATCCTTGATCTCGAGTCCGCGCAGATAGCGAAGTAGTTTTTCAGGCAGCATCGCGTCGCGCGCGCCCAGCAGAACAATGTCGGCTTCCACCGGTGCGTTGCGCCATCCCTCAATGCCCGCCTCCAGCAGCACGCGGATCTTCGCATCAGCCGCTCCGAGCTGACCATCCGCAGTGATCTGCAGCGGGGCACCCGCCGCGGCAGCCAGGACAAAAGTCCCGGCCAGCTGAAGGGGCAGCAGATCAGCTGCATGAGCGTCCAATACACGGGCGTCGGGCACGTTAAAAAGCTCAACCAGAGTAGCAAGGCCCGCTGGATCCGTCGCCGCAACGGCACCCTTCAACTCAAGCGCCGCGTCGGTGCCGCGCCAGCCTTCAAGCGCGACCGACACGCCGCGGCTGGAGCTGAATTGCAAGCGCTCAATGGCGAGCCCGGTCGCACGCCGGGTCAACGCCACGTTGACCTCCGACAGCAGGCGATCTGGCAAAATGACTTCAGCGGCACGCAGTTTCACGGACACCTCTGGACGCACCGTGACGTCCGCGCGCCCCTTGCGGCCATCCGCGCCGAGCGCCAACAAGCGCTCCGCCAGCGTCCGCAGCGAAGCCTTCGCCGGCAACAAGGCCCGCGCATCAACGCGCGTTCCATCAACCGCAATCGCCAACCGCGGCACACCGGACCAGATGTATTCCAACTGGCCATCGAGCCGACCGTCGCCGATATCAGCCTGAATGCTTGTCAACGCGATGCGATCCATGTCAGCGACGATGCGGCCGCGCATACGACCGGGTCGGTCAGCCACCGGCTCGATCACGGCACGGCCGCCCGCCAACCAGGCCCCAAGACGCGCAATCGATGTACTCTGCAACGTCATGTCCCCGTCAAAGGTGGTGCCGGTGTCTTGGCCTGCAATGCTCCCCCGCACCTCCAGCCGCGTGCCGCCTGGCAGCGCCGCCCGGAGCTCATCGACCACCAGCATGCCAGCCTTGCTCTGCGCGGCGAGCCGAATGCCGCCGACAAGTTCGTGACCGAGGTTGGCCTGATCGATATCCAGCGTGGCATCAATACTGCCGCCACTCCCTGCGAGGCCGTTGATCCGTTGCGCGAAGGCCGCAAGCGCAAACAGCGGACTTTCGCCCTTGGGCGTTCCGAGAACCGGGTCAAGATCGAGCCACGGCGCCGAGAGACGGAGGGTTGTCGCAATCTGATCGCCCCAGGCGAAGGCCGCCTCGCCAGCCAGCACTTCAGGCCGCCCAGCACTTTCAAACGCCACTGACAGGTTCTTGAGCGCAATCCGGCGATTGTCGCCCGCAATCTCCGCCTTGAGCTCGGCTTGTGGTGCTGGGGACTGCGCCGTGCCCGCTTTGCCAGTTTCCGATTGTCCAGTGTTTGGCAGGGGCCATGTCGCCGTCAGCTCCCCCGTCAGCGAAGGCTCCGCCGCGAGATTTGCGAGCTTCCCATCCAGCGTGGCGCTGGCACCCGTGGCCGCGTCCCTCAAAATCGCTTTCAATTGGACGATACCAGCGGCGTCTGGCGGGAGCGTCGTGAAACGCAGATCGCGCAACTCACGAATTCCGCCGTAGCTGCCGCGGAAGCGATAGGGCCCTTCAAGCGCTGGCGCTGATAGCTGGCCATTAAGCTGCGGCAGTGCGAGCCGCTCGCGCGCACCACTGCGGTCCAGCACCAACACAGCGCCGTCGGTTATTCGAACGGACTGGAGCGCCACATCATTGGGCACAAATGGCAGCGTGCCGGTGCCGCGGCCAATGCTGCGCCAATTGCCACGCCCTGTCTCATCAAGCACGAAGCGAAGCACTGGCCGTACCAGCTCAATCTCGTTGGCTTCGAGCACGCCGCGCAGCAACGGTACGATCGACAGCCGGGCCGCAACCTGGTCGGCGCGGAACATGGGTTCGCCGGACACCGTAGCCTGATCGGCCACGCGGAGCTTATGGATGACAAAGGATGGCGACGGCAGCAGCTCAAGTTTGATGTCGCCACCGATGCGCACATCGCGGCCCACCAGGCGGCTCGCTTCTTCCTCGATCACGCCGCGATAAGAATTCCAATCGACGAACTGAGGCACGGCAAACAGCGCCCCCAACACGACGACAATAAGCACTCCGATGGTGACGAGTACGTTGTTCATTCATGACTACCGCAAGCAGCGCAGCACGTTAGGTGGCGGGCGGTCGTCCTGTCGCGAACGTTGCCCAGCGGCCACCACCAACCTACCGCTCCTCAGTCCATCGTCACGATTGGGGCCATGATTTGGACACAACAGCGGCATGCTCTACCTTATGACACATCGCATGCGCCCTGCGATGGCGAATTTGCAACAAACACTTCGGCGCAATCGCTGACACAAAATGCTGCATGGCAAGAGAGCGCGACTAAAGTGCTCCTACAGGTCGCAGCGGCAATACTGTTAGGCCGAATCGTTCCTCACCGCCTGTGCGTAACAGCCGCGCAACCCTTGCCCCGCGCAAGCGGGCGCGCCATCCCGTGGTATAGGCCACCCATGAGCACTGATCGCCCCATGCCCTCGCCACGCCCATCCCCGAACCAGCCAGAACCAGCCAGCACTGGCCTCTCGCTGTCCCAACGCGCACTCCAACAGGCTGCGCCGCCCTATCTGGCAGGCCTCAATCCTGAACAACGACAGGCCGTCGAGACCGTCGAGGGCCCCGTGCTGGTGCTGGCCGGCGCTGGCACAGGTAAAACTCGTGTGCTGACGACCCGCATCGCGCATATTCTGGCAACGCAACGCGCATTCCCGAGCCAAGTATTGGCGGTCACGTTCACCAACAAGGCTGCGCGTGAGATGCGCCATCGCATTGGCACGCTGATCGGTGGCGCCGTTGAGGGCATGACCTGGCTCGGCACCTTTCACTCCATCGGCGTCAAGATCCTGCGGCGGCACGCGGAGTTGGTCGGTCTCAAAAACGGCTTCACCATTCTGGACGCCGACGATCAGCTGCGCCTCATGAAGCAGGTCATCGAAGCGGACGGCCTCGACAAAGAACGCTGGCCGGCGCGGCAATTGGCCAACCTGATCGACAGCTGGAAGAACCGCGGCATCACGCCAGACAAAGTGCCGGGCGGCGAAGCGTTTGCGTTCGGCAACGGCAAGGGCGCCACGCTGTACGCCGCCTATCAGCAGCGCCTCAAAGATCTCAACGCCTGCGACTTCGGCGATCTGCTGCTCGAATGTCTGCGGTTATTCCAGACCCACCCCGACGTGCTTGCAGACTATCATCGCCGCTTCAAATTTATCCTCGTTGATGAGTACCAGGACACCAACGTCGCGCAGTACATGTGGTTGCGGCTGTTCGCCCAGGGTTGCAAAAACATCTGCTGCGTCGGCGATGACGATCAATCGATCTATGGCTGGCGTGGCGCTGAGGTCGATAACATTCTCAAGTTCGACACGGACTTTCCAGGCGCGACCGTCATCAAGCTCGAACGCAACTATCGTTCCGACGGCCATATCCTGGGCGCAGCCGCGGCCCTCATCGATCAGAACAAGGGCCGGCTCGGCAAGACGCTGTTCACCGACGGCGAACTTGGCGACAAAGTCACTGTCACTGGCGTGTGGGACGACGAAGAAGAAGCGCGCACCATTGGTGACGAGATCGAGCGGCTGCAAAAACACCAGCATCCGCTCAACGAAATCGCCATTCTTGTGCGTGCCTCCGCACAGATGCGCGCCGTGGAAGATCGCTTCATTACGCTGGGATTGCCCTATCGCGTGATCGGCGGCCCGCGCTTTTATGAGCGGCAGGAAATCAAGGACGCCATCGCCTATCTCGAAGTGGTGGCCAACCCGGCGCACGACCTGAAGTTCGAGCGCATCGTCAACGTGCCGAAGCGGGCGTTGGGCGAAACCAGCGTCAAGCGGGTGATGGAATTCGCCCGCCAGCGCGGTATCCCGCTGACCTTGGCCGCGCGCGAAATCATCGAAACGGACGAACTTGGCGGCAAGGCGCGCAAAGCGTTCCGCGATCTTCTCGCACAGTTCGACCACTGGCGCTCCAAGCTCGACACGCTCAGCCACACGGAATTGGCCGAACTGATCCTCGACGAGAGCGGCTACACCGCCATGTGGCAGGCCGACAAAAGCCCGCAAGCCCAATCGCGCCTGGAGAACTTGAAAGAACTTGTCCGCTTCATGCATCAGTTCGAGAGCATGGCGGGCTTCCTGGAACACGTGTCGCTGGTGATGGATACAGCGAGCGGCGACGACGGCGATCGCGTCTCGCTGATGACTTTGCATGCCGCCAAGGGTCTGGAGTTCGGCTGCGTGTTTCTGCCCGGCTGGGAGGAAGGCCTGTTCCCACATCAACGCTCGCTAGATGAAAGCGGGCTCGCCGGTTTGGAAGAAGAGCGGCGGCTGGCCTACGTCGGCCTAACGCGCGGCAAGAAAAGCGTGCACGTGTCGTTTGCGCAGAACCGGCGCATGCGCGGGCTCTATCAGAGCGCGGTGCCGTCACGGTTTGTCGATGAACTGCCCGAAGGCCACGTGACCGTCGTCGAAGCCAAGAGCCCCTTCGGTGGCGCCTATCAGAACTTTGCACAAAAAGTCGGCGGCGCGTTCGGCCGCCCAAACCCCTACGGCAAAAGCCGCTTCGAAGATCAACCCGCGCCCTACGAGAGCACCTATCAGACCCCCGGCTGGCAGCGCGCCCAACAGCATTGGAAGAGCGAAGCGGCGCAAGGCTATCCCGGCGGTGGCAACTTCTCAGCGGGCCCGGCCAAGCCGAAATTCCAGACCGCAGTCTCCGGACCAAAACGCGGACCCGTCACACTCGAAGGTGAGCTGACGGCATCATCGGCCGCCCCCGGTGCAGGCTTCCGCAACGGCGACCGCGTCAACCATCAGAAACTCGGTGACGGCACCGTCGTCGAAGTCGACGGCAACAAACTCACCATCGAGTTCGATAGCGTCGGCCGGAAGCGCGTGGTCGACGCGTTTGTGGAGCGGGTGTGATCCAACCTATTCCCGGATCAGCCGCCGCGTCACCCGACGGCTACCGCGAACGATGCGAAGCACTGTAACAGTGTCTGAACCCGTGTCCCATTCGTAGATAATCAGGTACGGCAAAGCGATGACAATGCGGACCGATACTCCAAGTCTCGGCCGGGGATGGCCGGTGCCAGGAAACGCCTCAAGCCGCTCGTAAGCCTGATCGAACACCGCCAGATATTTCCTGACCGTTGGCGGTCCGCCGCGGGCAGCGAGGTACGCTACGATCTCGTCTGTGTCCCGATCCGCGGACGCAGTGACCACGACCCGCGCCATCAGCTGCCGAGCCGAGCCAACCGCTCCGAGTTCCGCGCGCGATGCTCATCGAGGCTGATCGTGCGGCCCTCCGTTGCGTCGCGCCGAGCCTCCTCCAGCAGCGGCGCGGCCCACTCCAGTCCGTCGTCCTCCAACGCTATGCGTTCAGCGACGATTTGTGCGATCGCGGCGTCCAACGATCCAAACGTGCCGTCCGCGACGCGCGCCTGAAGCCAGTCCACCTGTGCCTTTCCAAGCGCTATGTTCATGCTGCTGCCCTTCATTTGAGGAAGCGCCTTATGTCAAAACTTTCTGAGGCATTCTGCGACGTTCGTGTTTGATTGCCAAGTGGCCGACATTGGTCGACGTGTAAGGTGGAAGATCGTCGCGGAATCCGCCGAAGCTAGTTCCGCCGGGCCAGATTGGCGAGAACTCAGATCCCTCCCGTCGCGGCGGATTTCGGCACGAAAGGCACGCCGCGCTCGCCCAACAAGCCGTCGCGCCCTCACTAAGGTGCCCACTTGCCTGGTGGGTTGGCGGCTTGTTCGGCTTCGACGACGGCTTTGCCAATGTCGCGCGTGATGGCGAACAGTGCCTCTTTCATGCCCTGACCGGAGACCGCGGAAAGGACCATCGGCGTCTTGCGCGCCACCTTCTTGAGCACTTCAAACTTGGCCGCAATCGTCTCCTCGTCGAGCGCATCGCATTTCGATAACGCGACGATCTCCTTCTTCTTCGCCAGCTCCGGCGAGAACGCTTTCAGCTCTGCACGCACCGTCTTATACGCAGTGGCAATGTCATCTTCGGTGGCGTCCACCAGATGCAGCAGCACGCGGCAACGCTCGACGTGGCCAAGAAAGCGGGTCCCAAGGCCCGCACCCTCGTGCGCGCCTTCAATCAGACCCGGAATATCCGCCAGCACGAAGTCGACGTCACCAACCTTCACGACACCGAGGTTGGGGTGCAGCGTGGTGAACGGATAGGCCGCAATCTTCGGCTTAGCCCCCGACACCGCCGCCAGAAACGTCGATTTTCCCGCGTTCGGCAGGCCCACGAGACCTGCATCCGCAATCAGCTTGAGGCGCAGATAAATCGTCAGCTCCGCACCAGGCAAGCCTTGATTGGCGTGCGTCGGTGCGCGGTTGGTGGGGCCCTTGAAATAGGCATTGCCGAAACCGCCGTTGCCACCCTTGGCGATCAGCGCCTTGTCGCCAACGGCGACGAGATCGGCGAGCAACGTTTCATTGTCTTCGGCATACACTTGCGTGCCAGGCGGCACTTTCATCACCACGTCATCACCATCCGAGCCGCTGCGGTCCTGCCCCATGCCAGGGCGGCCGTTCTTGGCAAAATAGTGCTGCTGGTACCTGTAATCGATGAGCGTGTTGAGATTGCCGACGCACTCGATCCACACATCACCACCGCGGCCGCCATTGCCGCCGTTCGGCCCGCCGAACTCGATGAACTTCTCCCTCCGGAACGCAACGCAGCCGTTGCCGCCGTCGCCGGAGCGGATATCAACTTTGGCTTGATCAAGGAATTTCATGGGATGAACTCAAGAAGCGGCAAGGTGTGTACCGGCGTAGATGTCGACAAGCGGCAGTTCGAAATCGATACTTGTGAGGCGGACAGTGCCAGTACCATCAATAGTTTCAGGATCGACGGGCCATGCACCCTCCGCGTCGCGTCGCCAGACTTCGGCGAAAACACGGGAGCTGTCGACGACAAGCATTTCTTTGACCGATGGAATGGACGCGCAAGATCGAATCGCGCTCTCGGTCTCGTCATCGTTACTCGGTGACAGCACTTCGACAATGAGGGACGGCTCGGGAACGAGACCCACACCCGGCGCCGGCGGTGGTCCGCATGTCACGAGAAGATCCGGAACGCACACATTGGTGCGTCCACGAACGCGGGGCTTCACGCCGGCTTCCGTCATCACCCGGCAGGGCAGCCCGCTCTTTTCGAAATGTGCCTGAAGAAGATACGCAAGTCGTGCCTGAACGGTCCCATGCGTCGGGCTCGCAGG
>JANNEU010000466.1:0-7630 GCA_031379035.1 Hyphomicrobiaceae bacterium
TATGAATACCCTGAAGGAGAGAAGAAGCGTCTCTGGTCGGGTCTCTCAACTCTGGCCAAGCCAGCCGCCGAACAGCCAACGGCCGGCGAACTGAAAACCCGCTTCCTCTATATCCAGGCTCTCGAAGCGGCTCGCTGCTACGAAGAGAACGTCGTCACAGCGCCGGAAGACGCAGACATCGGCGCTATTCTCGGTTGGGGCTTCGCGCCGTGGTCAGGCGGACCGTTGTCACTCATTGACACCATCGGTGCCGCCGAATTTGTGCGTCAATGCGATTTGCTCGCACAAAAATTGGGCCCCCGGTTCAGCCCACCAAAACTGCTCCGCGACATGGCTGCAAGCGGCCGCGGTTTTTACGATCAGACCAAGACCCGCGCCGCATGAGCTTCGCCGTGGCGAACCATTGACAGAGCAGAAGCATTCACGCGTAATGCATGTCGTCTATGCGCAGCCATCAGAGCTGCTGGGGCGGACGTCCAGGGAGGGACTGGAAACGCATGCTGGATTTTATTCAGCAGCTCGTGAGCGGCATTGCGCTCGGCTGCGTCTACGGGCTGATCGCGCTTGGCGTTGTCTTGATTTATAAGACGACCGAAGTGGTGAATTTCGCCCAGGGCGATCTGATGATGCTCGGCGGCTTCTTCGCCTACACCTTCATTGGCATCCTCGGGCTAAACTATTGGGCCGGTTTTGCGCTCTCTGTGCTGGCTATGGGGCTTGTCGGCATGCTCGCGGAACGTCTGTTGGTCCGACCGATCCTTGGTTTCCCGCAGTTCGCCATCGTGATGGCCACTATTGGCCTCGGAATTTTCCTGCGCTCGATCGCCGGTATGATCTGGGGCACGGATGACCTCAAGATCGAGACCCCTTTCAGCACCGGCGTCGTCCACATGGGCGACCTCGTGCTCGCTCACGACAAGCTGTCCGTGATCGTGGCGACGCTGCTGCTGTGTCTCGTACTCTATCTCTTTTTCAATAAGACACGGCTCGGCACCGCCATGCGCGGCACCAGCGAAAATATGCTGGCCGCTTATTATATGGGGATTCCCGTTAAGCGCGTGGTGTCCCTCGTCTGGGCGATCAGCGCCATGGTCGCGGCCTGCGCGGGCGTGCTGCTCGCACCGATCACCTTTATCCATTCTAACGTCGGTCTCGCTCTTGGCTTGGCCTCGTTCCCAGCAGCCGTCCTCGGCGGCTTTGGCAGTATTCCGGGTGCCGTGGTCGGCGGTGTCATCATTGGTGTGCTGCAGACATTGGCCGGCTTCTACATGGCCGAAGGTTGGAAGAACGTGTTTCCCTACATCATCCTGCTTGCGGTGTTGCTTCTGAAGCCTGAAGGGCTATTCGGCGCACTCGGCCGTAAGAAAGTCTGAGCCGAAGCGTGATGGGAATCTGATAACGACATGCGCTTTCTGTTCAAGACCACTTACGATCAGGACATTCGCCTGTTCCAGCACCCGGGGCAGGTCTGGTCCTATCTGGCACTGCTGGCGGTGATGATCGTGGCGCCGATGGTGCTGAGTTCATACGTCATGAGCCAATTCACCTTTGTGCTGATTTACGCCCTTGTCGGTGTCTCGCTGATGATCCTCGTTGGCTACACCGGCCAGGCCTCCCTCGGACACGCGGCTTTTCTTGCGATCGGTGCTTACACGGCGGGGTATCTCCAATCAAAGGGTGTACCGTTCTCGATCTACTTTCCGCTGGCAGGCCTGCTGACCGGTCTTGTCGGTGTGCTGGTCGGTTTTCCGGCGTTGCGGCTGCACGGGATCTATCTGCTCATCGCGACGATCTCGTTCTCGTTCATTGTTGAGGAAATACTCGCCCGCTGGGAACACGTGACCAACGGCAACGAGGGCATGCGGGTCAAATCGCTTGAGCTGTTCGGCCATGAGATCAATCGTGGTAGCGACTACTTCTACTATCTCTGCCTCGCTGTGTTGGTCGCTGCCATCGTTCTAACCCTCAACCTCATGCGCTCGCCAACCGGACGCGCTTTCATAGCGGTGCGCGACAGTGAGACGGCAGCCCGCAGCATGGGTGTTGACATCGCGGCCACTAAGGTCCGTGCGTTCGGCCTGAGTGCGGCACTGACCGGCTTTGCCGGGGTGCTTTACGCGCACAAACTAAGCTTCATCTCGCCTGAGATGTTTACGCTCGCGCTGTCGATCGAGTTCATTATGGTGATCATCATCGGCGGTGCCTTGGGACTGCACGGTGCCATCCTCGGTGCCATGTTTATCGTGATGGTCGATCCGTTTCTGACATGGCTGAAGGACGACGTTCCTGGTTTTGTCAGCTCAATTGCAAGCCTGCTCGGCGCTGGTGCGGCCCGCGTCAAGAGCATCGAAGATACCACAGCAGGTCTTGCGTCGACAGCCGGCCTCAAGGGGCTCATCTACGGCATCATTATCATGCTGTTTATTCTGTTCGAGCCGTACGGACTCTACGGCCGTTGGCTCAAAATAAAGCTCTTCTTCCAGATGTTCCCGCTTTATAAAAAGGCGACGTTCAAACGCCAGAAGGTCTATGTGAAGACGGAGCGCAACCGGTGACGAGCCTCTTCAAGGTCGAAAACCTGTCCCTGCGCTTCGGCGGCCTCAAGGCTGTCGATGACGTGAGCTTCGAAGTCCAGAAAGGCGAGGTCTTCACCATCATCGGCCCCAACGGTGCCGGCAAGACCTCCATCTTTAACCTGATCTCGCGCCTCTACGAACCGACGTCCGGCAAACTGTTCTATGAAGGCAACGACATCACGCACGTACCGGCGCACAAGATCGCCAAGCTCGGCATCGCCCGCACCTTCCAGAACATCGAACTGTTCGAGAACGCCTCCCTCCTGTCTAACCTCCTGGTCGGGCGTCATTGCTTCAGCAAAACTCAGCTATGGCAGGAGTTACTGTTCCTGCCCAACGTGAAATACGCGGAACGCGCGCATCGCCATAAGGTCGAGGAAGTCATCGAGTTCCTGGATCTGCAGGCCTATCGCGACAAGCTGATTGCGGGTTTGCCCTATGGCGTCCGCAAGGTGACGGAGGTGGCGCGCGCGCTCTGCTCGGAGCCCAAGCTGATCTTGCTGGATGAGCCTTCGTCTGGCCTCAACGTCGAAGAGACCGACGATATGAGTTTCTGGATCCGTGACATCAAGAACGATCTCGGCATTACCGTCCTGATGGTCGAACATGACATGAGTCTTGTCCGCCGCGTGTCTGATCGCGTGCTCGCCCTCAACTACGGCAAGGTCCTGGCGCTCGGCACGCATGAAGAAGTGCAGCGGCACCCCGACGTCGTTGCAGCGTATCTGGGGGCATGACGATGAGCGCGACCGAAGCCCTCGCAAGAGCCCTGAAGCCGGATGCAGCCCCGCTCGTCGCGGCTGCAGCGGCAACCGTCGCGCCTATCGTCGCGGCGCAACCGATCCTCCGCGTTGCTAACATCGAGAGTTACTACGGGCCCATCATGGCTATTCGGGGCGTCAGCCTCGAAGTGCCGCGCGGGCAGATCGTGACGGTTCTGGGTGCCAACGGCGCAGGCAAAACGACCATTCTCAAAACCATTTCCGGCGTGCTCGATCCGCTCAAAGGAACCATCGAGTTCGAAGGCCAACCGATCACCCGTCAGGATGCCGACAAGATCGTGCGCCTTGGGCTCAGTCACGTGCCAGAAGGACGCGAGGTGTTCCCGTTCCTGACGGTACGTGAAAACCTCATGATGGGGGCCTACACCCGCTCCGACCGCAAGAACGTGACGGCCGATCTTGAGCGCATCTACGGTTACTTCCCGCGCCTGAAGGAACGCCTCAGCCAGCCAGCGGGCCAGCTCTCCGGCGGCGAACAGCAGATGCTGTCGCTCTCGCGCGCGTTGATGAACCGGCCCAAGCTGCTGTTGCTGGACGAACCGTCGCTGGGGTTATCGCCGCTGTTGGTCAAAGAGATCTTCGCCATCGTCAAGCGCGTCAATGCCGAGGAAGGTGTCTCCATCCTCATCGTCGAGCAGAACGCACGGATGGCATTGGAGCTGGCGCACTTTGGCTATGTGATCGAAGTCGGCCGCATTGTGATGGCCGATACCACCGAGCGGCTGATGGATAGCAAAGACATCCAGGAATTCTATCTCGGTGCCAAAGAGGAAAATGCTCGCGGCGAACGTCGCTGGAAGCGCAAGAAGACGTGGCGATAGGGGCGACGCTCATGGCAAAAACCAGCAAACTGACCGTCGCGGATACAATCGCCAAGAGCTTCCTCGCGAGTGTCGCCAAACGCGGCAAGCGGCCTGCCATGCGTGAGAAAGACTTTGGCGTTTGGCGCGGCATCAGCTGGAACGATTGGCTGGAGAAATCCCGCGACATCACATACGGGCTGCATGCGCTTGGCTTTCGCCCGGGCGACGTTGCGTCCATTATCGGCAATACCAATCCCGAGTGGTGTTACGCCGATATGGGTGTGCTGTGCGGCGGTGGCGTTTCGTCCGGTATCTATCCCACGGACTCGGTCAAGCAGGTTGAATACCTCTTGAATGACTCGGGCTCCAAGGTTGTCTTCGTGGAGGATGATGAGCAGCTCGACAAAGTTCTGGAATGCCGCGCGCGGTGCCCGAAGCTTGAGCGTGTCGTGATCTTCGACATGGAAGGCTTGGCCACTTTCAAAGACCCGATGGTTGTTTCTCTCGAAGACCTCACCAGGGCCGGCCGCGCACACCAAGGTGGCCGGGAGGGACTTTTCCAAGAACTTGTTGATGCTCGAACGTCCGAAGATGTAGCGATCCTCGTCTACACTTCCGGCACCACAGGACCGCCCAAGGGGGCGATGCTGAGCAACAAGAATGTGACAACGCAGATGCGCCATGCCGATGCGCTGTTCCCTATTGAAAAGCGCGAGGAGCGCCTACTGTTCCTGCCACTGTGCCACGTCGCCGAGCGGATTGGCGGTTACTATTTCTCCGTCGCGTCTGGCTCGATCATGAACTTCGCCGAGAGCCCCGAGACGGTTCCCGACAACATTCGCGAAGTGCAGCCGTCCGCGTTCCTCGCGGTGCCGCGCGTGTGGGAGAAATTCTATTCTGGGACGATGATTGCACTCAAGGACGCAACGCCGCTGGAGCAATGGGCTTATGCCAAAGCGATTGGCATCGGCGGCCGCGTCGCCGACGCGAAACTTGAGGGCAGATCGCCATCAATCGCGCTGCGCCTGCAGAACCAAGCCGCCTATTGGCTAGTCCTGCGCAACATCCGGAAGATGCTCGGCATTGATCGCGCCAAACGGTTGTTTACGGGTGCCGCCCCCATCTCGCCCGATCTCGTAAAGTGGTATCTGTCGCTCGGCATGAACATGTACGAAGTCTACGGCCAAACCGAGAATTGCGGCGTTGCGACATCAATGACGGCCGAGAAAATCAAGTTGGGGACGATCGGCAAGTCGGTGCCGTGGGCAGAAGTCAAGATTTCGCCGCAGAACGAAATCCTCATCCGGGGCGACATCGTCTTCAAGGGCTATCTCAATCAACCCGAGAAAACCGCCGAGACCATCGACAAAGATGGCTGGCTGCACACCGGCGACGTGGGCATGATCGACAACGAAGGGTACGTGAAGATCACTGACCGCATGAAGGACATCATCATCACCGCTGGCGGCAAGAACATCACGCCAACCGAAATTGAGAACCAGTTGAAGTTCTCGCCTTACATCTCTGATGCCATCGTCATCGGGGACAAGCGTCCATTCCTGACCTGCCTGGTCATGATCGACCAGGAGAACGTCGAGAAATTTGCCCAGGACAAAGACATCCCGTTCACG
Organism: Hyphomicrobiaceae bacterium; assembly: GCA_031379035.1. GTDB lineage: Bacteria > Pseudomonadota > Alphaproteobacteria > Rhizobiales > Hyphomicrobiaceae > JABFRJ01. Next base: position 5,793 of record JANNEU010000466.1, read on the forward strand.
AACTACGCCAGCCTCTGCCGCGCCAAGGACGTGCAGAACTTGATCTGGGCCGAGATCGAGAAGGTCAACGCCAACTTCGCCCGCGTTGAAACGATCAAGAAGTTCTACCTGATCGAGCAGCAGTTGACGCCGGAAGACGAGGAACTGACGCCGACGCTGAAACTTAAGCGCGGATTTGTGAATAAGAAATATGCGCCCGAGATCGGGGCGATGTATGGTGAGCGCATGGCCAGCTGAACTGGCCGCGCTGGAACTGGCCCAAGAACAGTCATCAATCAGTACACTTCAAAGGGAGAACGAGCATGCAATCAAAAGTACTTTCAGTTGCGGCATTAGCGGCCGTGACCGCGTTGGCCTGGACGTCGGCTTCGGCCCAGGCACCAGCCAAGACCAAGGTCACCAACCAAGGCATTTCTGACACAGAGATCGTCATCGGAACACATCAGGACTTGTCCGGCCCCATCAAGGGCTGGGGAGTCTCAGCAGCGAACGGCATGAAATTCGCCGTCGATGAAATCAACGCAGCCGGTGGCATCCATGGCCGCAAGCTCAAACTCATTCTTGAGGACAGCGGCTACGACCCGAAGAAGGCCGTGCTGGCAACGCAGAAGATGATCGAGAAAGACAAGATCTTTGCGAACATCGGTTCCATGGGGTCGCCGACGGTGTTGGCTGCACAGGATATCGTGCTCGATGCTGGCGTGCCGCAGCTGTTCCCGCTGACGGCGGCTGAATTCTCTTACAAGTTCGATGCATCCAAGCCGCAAGAGCGACTGAAATTCAACAACCTGCTGCCGTATGTCGAGAGCACGCGCTCTGCTCTCAAGTACATGATCGAAGCGAAGAAATTCGCGAAGCCCTGCATTCTGTATCAAGACGACGAGTACGGCAAAAGCGTGCTGGATGGCTTCACCGCGCAAGTTGACGCGATGAAAATCAAACCTGCCTCGGTGAACAGCTACAAGCGCGGCTCGTCTGATTTCAGTGCTCCGATTGCCAAGATGAAGTCGGATGGCTGCGATCTGGTTGTGCTTGGCGCAGTCATTCGCGAACCGATTGGTGCCATGTCCGAAGCCAAGAAGCTCGGCTGGAATCCGGCGTTTCTCGGCTCCACTCCAGTCAACGTGATCGAAGTCCCAGCACTCGGCAAGGAAGTGGTCGAGGGTCTTTACTCTGCAGGTGGATTTGAGATCCCCTACGAAGACACAGCCAAGGGTAAGATCAAGACCTGGGTTGACACCTATCGTGCCGCCTTCAGTGCCACGCCGAACACGCAAGCCATTATCGGCTACAACGCCATCATGACGTTTGCGCACTATGCGAAGCTGGCCGGCAAGGATCTGACCGGTGACAAGTTGCTGGCAGCACTTGAGTCCGGCAGCGTCTACCAGGACATCTTCAACTCGCCGCCGACGAAGTTCTCGAAGACCAACCATCTGGCCTCGACACTCACGACGGTGCAGCAAGTCCAGAAGGGCCGCTGGGTGATCGTAAAAGACGGCTTGGGCTTCTGATCGCTGCTTGAGAGTGCAGACCATTGAGTGCGCCGGGGAAACTCGGCGCGCTTTTTTTTTATTTGAGGTGTGCGTGGCGCTCCTGAGCGGCGCGGACGAGGGCCAGAAAGCGATAAATGCCGTGCACGAACTTGCCGTACGGCAGTGTGAGGAAAAGGGCGAGGACGACACCGAGGTGGAGCGCGAGCGTCAGGCCAAGGGCCGGTGTCGCGCGCAGTAGCAGCACGGCAAAGCCTGTCAGGCTGGTCAAGAACAGCATCGCGAGAAAGGCATCGTCCATGCCTGTTAGCTTGTCGGAGCGCAGCGCCGGATCGCGGCGGCCGA